>CAYSMQ010000166.1:644-10033 GCA_964432035.1 uncultured Ardenticatenaceae bacterium | reverse complement strand
TCAATTGCTCGCGAAAACGGACGGCAAAGCGGGCATCGCGGCTAAAGTGCGGCCGAAAGCGCTTTATGGCCACCTCGCGCCCGCTCTCCAGGTCCCGCGCACGGATGACCTCGGCCAACGGCCCCGCCAAATGCCCGCCAAGTGGTCCCAGCCCTTCCTCCTGAAGCACACGATAACGCCCGTTAACAAAAGTTACTTCATCCATTTTCCACTCACTCCGACACCGGAATCACCAGCTCTTGCCCCACACGCAGGCGGTTTGCACTGGAAATACCGTTCGCTTCCATGATGGCCTGCACGCTGCTGCCATAATCGCGAGCCAACTCCCACAACGTGTCGCCCGGGGCAATCACATGGATGCGTTGCGCCGGCGTGGGCGTGGCTGCCACCCTCGGTTCGCTACGCACCAACGGCACATAGGTGCTGAACGCTTCCTCTTCCCGCTCGCTGCCAGCACCTGCGTCCGGCGCCTCCGCCGCGGCGCCCGCGGGTGCGCCGTCACGAACCAGGTCCCAACGAATATAGCTAAGCGCCGAGACCTCCTCTCCTTCAAATTGTGGCCCGCGCACGAAGCCGTTGCTATCAAGCCAGGCCTTCACCTCCCAATCCGGATCCACGGTTTCCACATCGCGCAGCACCAGCCACACCACCGGCCGCTCGGCCAACAGCGCCTCCAGACTACCTACCGTTTGCGGCTTGGGATGCAACAACTGCTCGTCCTGTGGATAACCTTGCGTCTCAACCTCTACCCCGTGCTCCTCGAAGTAGTAGGCAAATGGTAGCTCAGCATAATAGGGCACAAACAAGATCAGCGCATCTTCGCGTCCGCCGGCGTAAGCCGGCGCCTCCACCGCAGCCGCCACTTGCTGCGCCATCTCCCGCCAATCCTCCTTCTCCTCCACCCATGCGTTTGTGCCAATAGACACCAGATTCATCAATAACAGGGGTGCCAGCAATACCACCGTGGCCCGCGGGCTATCGAACTTGCGAACCGTATCCACCAGGAGGAGATAAAAACCAAGCGAGGCCACGATCAGGTTACGGCTGAGGAAGATCGGCTGCCGCAAACTGAGCAGCAACGAGACCACCAGGGGCACAAATAGCCACACCGTCGCCAATCGCTGTTGCCAGCCCCCGTTTGGCGTCAGATAGGCCCACACCAGCAGCGCCGTAATATACAAGACGCTCGGCCCCATCCACGGGAAGTTGAAGCTGTTAAAGTCAAGAAACGTCTCCAGCACCGTCTGGAACGACGGCGGCGGCAGCCAGAAACTCTCCGTCACCTGCTGCGTCTGGCGCACAAAAAACGGCAACCACGGCCCGTAGAGCAGCAAGATGGCGCCGTGGCTCAGCAGCCAACTTCTGGCGAGTCGCTCCGACCGCAGACGGCTGACCGCTGACCGCAGTCCGCCGTCCGCCGTCTGCCGTCCGCCGCCCACTATCCGCCACACCCAATACCCCGAAAACAACACCACCGCCACAACATACCAGATCGCCCCGTTATCCGTGTATAAGGCCAGCGTCGTCGTCACTGTGTAAGCGCCCCAGTAGCGACGTTCATTCTCGCGCAGCGCCTTCACCAGAAAAGTGGCCGACGCCAGCACGAAAAAGGTGAGCATGGCATACATCCGCGCTTCTTGTGCGTACCAGATATGGAACGGCGAAAAGGCCAAAATCGCCGCTGCCAGCAGCCCCCATTGCTCCGATGCCGCTTCGCTTACCGATGTCGCCTTGCTTAGCGGGTCGCCCCCGCGCTCCTCGTAGAGCGTGGAACCGAGCAGATAAATCATGGGAATCGCCGCCGTGCTAAACAGCGCCGACAACAGGCGCACGATCCCTTCTCCCGTACCCAACATCGTCCAGAACTTGAGGGCAACATAGTAAAGCGGTGGATGTGCATCCGTCAACACGGTTAGGCGCAGCAACTCCCCCAACTCGTGCCGGCTCAGGGCAATGCTAAACGCCTCATCCAGCCAGATACTTTTGTCCCCCAACAGGTAAACGCGCAACACCGCCCCCGCCAGCGTGATGCCCAGCAGAATCCAGGCCTTGCGGCCCAGCTTGACCCCCTGCAAGGGTGAACGGGTGAGTGGGTGAGTGGGTGAAAACGTCTCCATCCCTTCACCCCTAGTCCCCTGCACCCCTTCATCAAATCCTGTCACTGACAATACCTCGATCAACGCCGGGCGTCACGTCTACCTCCGTCCCCGTCGCCGGCAACACCTCGATCAACGCCGAGCGCAGCGCTGATAAATACACCGCCGCGTGCCAACCCAGCAGCAACGCCAGCAACACCGCCTCGCCATTCGTCTGCTCATACAACACCAGCGGAACCGTCGCCAGCAACCCGATACCCAGCGCCGCCTCCCACGACGCCGCGGTCAGCGCCCGCGTCAGGTTCGCGCGGACCTCAAACTTGGGCGTGCGCAGAAAAGCGCCCTGCGGATTCCACAGCGCGGCAAGGCAGGCGCGAGCCACCGTCAGGCTCATCGCCAGCATGGCGCTAAAAGCGCCTACTCCTTCACGCCAGGTACAGCCGGTCGCCAGACGTAGGGCCCAGGCCACGCGCAACACGCCCGTGGTGATAGACAACAATGGAATGAGCAAAATCCACTCCGTTAATGCGCGTACCGGTAGCTGCCAGCCGCCTATAAAGGCCAGCGCCGTTAGCCCTAAAAAGGCAGTAAAGAGTAAAAACAGCAGGTCGTTAAACCAGCCTAGGAGACCCATCAGGTAACTAACGCGCTGTCTCCACTTGAGGGCCGTCACAACCGTAGTATCTGAATTGCGGCGTGTCCCGTGTGATCGCACCCTGCTTCCCACGGTGAGCTCGCGCCAGTAGCGGCGCAAGATCTGCACGCCGCCAAAGGCCCAGCGAAAACGCTGCTTCTTAGTATCCTCGAACGTCGTCGGTAACAAACCCTGTCCGTAAGCCTGATTCACATAGATGCCCTGGTATCCCTTGCGCAACAGGCGCAAGCTGGCTTCCGCGTCTTCGGTAATACACCACTCGTCCCAACCCCCAATGCGCTGCAGCGCTCGCTTGCGAATCAGGCCCATCGTGCCGCAGAAAATGATCGCATTACGCTCGTTGCGCGAGCGCATGCTCACTTCAAAGAAAAACCGCTGCGCCAACGCGCTAAACTGCGCGAAACGGTTGGCATCCGCATTACGAAACGATTGCGGCGTTTGCACGAAAGCGACGCGCGGATTGCGAAAATAAGGCACAGTCTCGCGCAAAAAACTGGGCGCAACAACATAGTCCGAATCTACCACGGCGATCACCTCCGCATCCGGCGCCGTCTGCGTCAGGGCAAAATTCAGCGCCCCCGACTTAAAGCCCGGATAGTTCTGCAGGTGAAAGACCTTGATCCCCGCCCTGTGACAATAGTCGATGATCGGCCGCCACAACTCGTCATCGTCCGTATTGTCGTCGACCATGATCACCTCATAAGAAGGATAATCCAGATTGCGCAGCGCCGTCAGCGTCTCGATCACCATGTCCGGCGGCTCGGCGTGCGCCGGCACGTGAATCGACACCTTAGGCCAGTAATCGTTCGGTCCCGTTTGCGGCGGACTATAGCGCTGCCAGCGCGTGCGACACATCACGTCCAGCACCTCAAAAGCAAAGTAGAGCGTGAGTAGCACCACCAGCAGTTCCGCCGCAAACAGAAACAGCGAGACGGCAACCACCATTGCGCTATAACCGCCAAAAGCGATAGCCCTGACGATTTGCGCCAAAAACAGCACCTGCGCCAGGCCAAACGGCAGCAGAAAGGCGGGCCCGCGCGATGTCCAATCACGCAGCGGTCCGTTCCAAAGCAAAGCGCTGCCCGCCATATACAGCAGGCCCATGCCCACCGCCACCTCCGTTGCCATCGCCGTCCGCGGCACCTGCCACAGAAAATAAGCGACCGACGTCACCAGAACGATCGCCGCCAGGTGCAAAGCCCCAACGCGCCGTGGCTCGCCTTCAGGCCGGTGCCGCGTTGCTAACGGATGCCCCGTCGCCAGCAACCACACCAGGCTGACGATCGTGCCCACAATCAGGTAGTTCAGAACCTGCTGCATGCTCAGCTATCTCTATGGCGACGGCTGATGACCATTCCCACAGCTACGCCCAGCGCCAGCAGCGAGACTGCCGCGCACGCCAGTGCAAGCACCCACAAAAATCCAGGTATAGCAGGTCTGGCTGTTACCGAACCACCAGTTGGCGGCGACGCCGCCGTCACAGGCGTTGCCCTGGCGCTTGGCGGCGTTACGGTCGCAGCTTGCGCCAATTCCCCAGCCGGCGTAGACGTGCCCGTAGGCGACGGTATCGGCGTCTGCGTCGCCGTGGTTGCCGTAGCAGCGGTTGCTACAGCAACCGTTTCAGTTTCCGTGGGTCGCGCCGCCTCCGTTCCCCCTTGCGCTGCTCCTTCAGGCGCCACTCCCCACACCTGTTGTCCATCCACGGCTAACGTGACCCGTTCCCACACCTCATACTCCGTCGTCCCGTTGAAGCTATAATGCTCCTGCTGCGGGAACGGCGACCAATCGACGCGGTTGAAACGCACCTTCACTTCTCCGCTATCGCCTCCCGGCTCGATGCTGCCGGCTTGCGGGCCGAACGAGATACGCAGGTAACGCGTACCATCAGGCGTGCTCTCAAATACCCCCATCACGTTGCTACAGCCCACCGCCGCCCAATCGCAATGAAAAACGAGGTCCTCCTCTTCGCCATTGTCCAACCAGTAGAATGCCTCCACGTGCGCCAGCGGCGCCGCCTCGCTGCCACTATTCACAATAAAAAATTCGGGCCGCACGTCCTGTGGCTCCGTCTCCGCGTACGGCATGCGCAAGTGAACCTGCAACGCGCCGGTCTCGACGGCGGGTGGAGCTGCGCCTGGCGCCACAGTGGACTCTGGGGCAACAGGCTCCGCCTCCTCATCGTCGCCAACGATGGGCTCCACCGTAACCCCTTCTACCCCCAGCGGCGGAAACTGGTAGCTCTCCAACAGCTCCTGCTTCTCCGGATCCACGCTCTCCCAGTCATCCAGCAACAAGCCGCCCGTATCCCCCGAATTCGGATTTAGCGTCCAGTAAAAGTAGCTGAGGCTATGCTCGCGTAAGTAGGCAAACAACGCCCGCTGCCACACACCCTCTTTGTCCTCTCCAACCGAACGCCCGCCAAACTCGCCTACTATCACCGGCGCAATCTCTTCACGCGCCAGGTATCCCCAATGTTCGTCCCAAATTTGCGCCAGATTATCGGGAAACGCGGGGACATCAAACCAGGGCTGTGGATAAACGCCCGGCCCGTAGACGTGCGGACTATAGACCAGGCGGTTGGGCACGTCTAAACGTACGGGATTCTCACGCGCGCCCATCAGGTTGCCGCCCCACCAATACCAGTCGCCCTCGTACTGCTCGATGCCCTGCACGACGATTAGCCAATCCGGGTTCGCCGCAAGAATGGCATTTCCCGCGCGCTCCGCCGCCAGCCGCCAGTCCGTCCCTTCGTCCCCCGTGCCCCATGTTGCCGGTCCGTGCGGCTCATTGTGTAGATCGGCGCCGATGACCGTATCATTGCCCGCGTAGCGCTCCGCCAGCATCACCCAGTCAGATATCCAGCGCTCCTCATCATACCGCGCCGTGTACCACAGCTCCGACTGCGCCGTGGCCCCCGGCCGGTGCCGGTCCAGAATAATCTTTATGCCCCGCTCGCCTGCTCCTTCCACAATCTTATCCATGATTTCCAGGCCATTAAGGCCCTCCAGATCTGGATTCAGCTCGTAGTTGACGCTGTTTGGTATGCTTCCTGGATCAAGGAGCGCGTTACTATAGGGTAGCCGGATCGTGTTAAAGCCCAGCTCCCGCACCTGGTCCAGGATACTCTCCCAATTGCGCGCCCACAACCCGTGCGGCGCGAAGCTCTCTGTCTCCAGACCAAACCAGTTGATGCCCGTGAGCACAACTGGATTACCCTGCGCATTCACCAGCGAGCTCCCAGCCGTATGCAAAAACCCTGAAGACTGCGCCCGTGCCGGCTCAGACTCCCCGGCGACCGGCATTAACAGGAGCACAAACAACAGGATGACGGACCAGACTTTACGCTTCATGGATTACGGATTACGCCTCATGTGTCAGACACCGTGACCAATTCACGTGACACCTGAAACTTGACATCTGACACGCACCTTGCATACTTGCCACTCGCATACCTGCTACTTGATTTATCATACCCACATCAAATAATCAATAATACATTTCGCACAGTGAGAATCATCTGAGAGGTCGCGTGCTCCGTGTAACGCTCAAAGATCAAGAGCAAACCATCAGTTTCCTGACAACGCCAGACATCGCCCGCCGCCTTGTCGCTGCATGCGCCGCCAACCCTGACAGCGCCGGCGAGCTGTTACAAGCCGCCGACATCTTCCAACGAGGCATCGCCGTCGCTCTCATGCGCAGTCTAATGGACTTTGACAAAACGCTAGAGCAGCACGGCCCTGCCCGCGCGCGCCAATCCCTCGACGCAGCTTCCGGGAGCGACGCACCCATTTGGAGCGCCTTCCAAGTCGTAGACGCAGAGACCGAATCATTGGCCGGTTCTCCGGCCCCCGGCGGTCTGTTACTTCTGGACCTTCAGCATCGTGCTATCACCGCGAATGGCGATTTTCACGTCGAGATAGAGGGGGAGATCGTGGCGCACGACGGCACGGAACTCACCGACCGCGCCATCACCTATGTTCTACCCAAAGCCTGGTCGGTGAACACATCCTAACAGACATAACAATCCCTCTACCACCGTCACTGGCCCTGTGCCACATAGAACCGGCAACGCTCCTCTGCTAGCGGGCAGCGTTGTAACACCTGTTCCCCAAGCAACACTTCAAACGCATCTCCTTCTGCAACGCCCTCAAAGAGCTCATTCGTCTCCCGCGTCGCCAGCCATCCGCGCAACGTGCCGCACTCCGCCGGCTTGCCCGCCCGCCGGTTTCGAATAGCCTCCCTTCCCAGCAGTTGCAGACAATCGCCCGGCGGAAGCGTCCCCACCGCCCCACCCGCCACACGGTCTAGCACGCTCACGGCCAACACCGCAGAAGCCTCGCCGCCTTCACTCACGCGTCGCAGCGCCACCTCGCGTAACGAAAGCGAGGCACCCGAAATATTCAGCAACGTCACCTTCCCGCTATCGTAAAGCATGCGCACGTTTGAAGAAGGCGTAGGCGCCGGTGTCGCCGTGGGCGTCACCAACCCAGGCTGAAGCGGCGCCAAAGGCAAAAAAACCTCAACCGTTTCCGTCGCAACGACCACCCCGCGCGCATCGTCTCCCAACGTTCCCTCTAAATTTGCATCCCCAGGCCCAATCCCGTCACCGCTCCACCCACGCAACACACCCACCGCACCCAAAGCACAAAAAACCGCCAGCATCCCCACCAGCACAAAAGCCACCCGCGGCCTGGCAACCAACCACCCATACACCACCTCCCACACCTCCGCCACCCTCGACCGCCAATCTCCAATCCCCAATCTCCAATCCCCAATCCCTAATCTCCAATCTCCAGTCTCCGGTTCCCCCGTCTCCAGCCCTTCACTCTCCCCAACCGCTTCCTCCACACCCCACTCCCCACTCTCTAATCTCCCAAGCGGAGCTCGCTCAGCCCCAGTCCCCGCCTCTCCAGTCTCCAGTTCCCCAGTCTCTAATGCTTCCACAAACTCCCCCGCACTCCCAAACCGCTGCGCCGGCTGCTTGGCCAACGCCTTCAACAGCGCCCGCTCCACCCCTTCCGAAAGCGCCGGATTTACGCTGCGCGGCGCGGGCGGCGCCTCCTGCACGTGCTGTACCAGCACCGCCACAGGTGATTCTGCCTGAAACGGCAACTGTCCAACCAGTAGCCGGTAGGCCAGCACGCCCAACGCGTAGATGTCGCTGGCCGGCGTCAACCTGCTCCGTGCAGCATATTCGTCTCTGCTATCTCCGGCGCCTCCAGTCAGCCCCGCCTGCTCTGGACTCATATAGGCCGGCGTTCCCGTAACCATCGCCGCCCGCCGGCCATCCAGTTCCCGCTGCCAGGCGATGCCAAAGTCACCCAGGTGCGCCTTATTCTCCGCGTCAAAGAGAACGTTACTCGGCTTCAGATCACGGTGAATTATCCCCTGGCTGTGCGCGTAATCCAGCGCCGAAGCGACTCGCGCCAGCACCGCCTTCGCCCACGCCACCGTGTCCTGTTCCCGTGCATCGCGGAAAAGCAACCGCTCGGCCAACGAGCCGTCCGGCATGTAGGCCATCACGATGTACAACTGCTTCCCCTGCTGCCCAAATTCATAGACGGGAACGAGCGCCTCGTGCTGTAGCGCCGTGATTGTCCTCCCCTCACGCTCAAAACGCGCGCGGAACCCTAAGTCGTCCAGGTATTCCGCGCGCAGCACCTTTATAGCCACCTCATCTGGAAGGCCTACCCGTGTCCCCTCACGCCGCGCGCGATACACCGTAGCCATTGCGCCCTGGCCCAGTTCCGAGATAATCTTATAGTCACCAATACGTCGTTGCATGTGTGTCAAGTGTCAGGTTTCAAGTGTCAGGTGTCAAGTACCAAGTTAGGAGCCCGTGATACGTGACACTTGATACATGACACACAAAAGGATCAACAATGGCAGACTCACCCTGGCGCGAACACCTTGAATTTGCCACAGAAACCGCCTGGCAGGCCGGACAACTGACCCTTGGCTACTTTCAGACCGGCCTACATCCCGATCTGAAAGAAGACGACTCGCCCGTCACCGTCGCCGACCGCAAATCGGAACAGCTGATCCGCCGCCGCATCGAAAGCCATTATCCCGATTACGGTATTCTCGGCGAAGAGTATGGCGAAGCCGCCGCCCAAAACAGCGTACGCCGCTGGATCGTGGATCCCATCGACGGCACGCGCTCCTTCGTGCGCGGCGTGCCCCTCTACGCCGTCCTCATCGCGCTGGAGGTCGGCGACGAGGTCCCCGTCGGCGTGGCCTACTTTCCCGCGCTTGGCGAAATGCTCGCCGCCGCCGACGGACTCGGATGCTGGTGGAACGGGCGCCCCGCCCGCGTCTCCGATCAGCAGCGCCTCGCGGACGGTCTCGTATCACACACCGACGCCACCGGCTTTGCTCAATTCGGACGCGAAGCCGAGTGGCAGCGCTTCCAGTCCTGCGGCGCTACCTGTCGCGGCTGGTCCGACGCCTACGGACATATGCTCGTGGCCACCGGTCGCGCCGAAGTCATGCTCGACCCCATCATGAGCGTCTGGGATTGCGCCCCCTTCCTGCCCATCCTGCGCGAAGCAGGCGGCTACTTCGGCGACTGGTCCGGCGCCCCCACCATCCACGCCGGAGAAGCCCTCAGCACCACCCAAACCCTACTCCCCCAAGTC
>CAYSMQ010000166.1:0-634 GCA_964432035.1 uncultured Ardenticatenaceae bacterium | reverse complement strand
TGATCCAATCCCCAGTCTCTAATCTCCAATCTCCAGCCCCCAATCCCCCCTCAAACCCACACATCCTCCGGCGCCGTCATCTCCCCATCGCTCTCCCCCGTGTTCACCGTCCCCGCCAGCTCCACCAACATCACGTTGCACTCCTCCTCTGCCGACGGTTTATGCTCAACGCCCCGCGGCACAACAACCAACTCCCCCGCCTTTAGCGTCACGTCGCCATCACGGAAATGGATCACCATCTCGCCCTGCACAACATAGAACAGCTCATCCGTCTCCTCATGCGCGTGCCACACAAACTCCCCCTGCAACTTCGCCAGCTTCACATGATAATCATTCATCTGCGCCACAATCCTGGGCGCCCACTGCTCATCAAACGCCGCCAGCTTTTCTCTCAGATTAACAGGACCGTAATTCATATCTCCAGCCATATAATTCGTGTTAATTCGCACCAATTCGATGCAAAACCTACGCTCACGAAAAACAATGATAAATTCGTGTAAATCCGTGCAATTCGTGGCAAACTCCTACTGCGCACGAATCTCCCCCACCTCCTGCACATCCACCGGTACCCCCTCCAGCTCGCTCGGAATAAGATCCTTCGCCGCCAGTTCGCTCGCCGGTCGCTTGCGCGAAA
>CAYSMQ010000165.1:0-10051 GCA_964432035.1 uncultured Ardenticatenaceae bacterium | reverse complement strand
AGCTGGCGCGGCCCTTCAACAATCTGGTCATTGTCCGTAAAGCTGAATTGCTGCATCGCATGTTCAAGCGTGGCTTCAAGCGTGTCACCGGTGACGGAAGCGGCGGGATCGACGACGATCATTACGCCGGCGCCTTCGTGATCAAACTGCTGCGCGGTGAGCAACTCGGCATCCGACGCAACGACGACCGTATTTTCATCCTCGGTCAACTCCCACGATTGCGGATATCGCAAACTCAAGCCCAGGCCGTCTACTTCGTGGTCGACGAAGGTTAGAGCCGGGGTAGCCGCGACCGTTGGTGGTGGCGTGTTTGTAGAAGCCGGTTCTGGTGTGGCAGTCGCCGATGCAAATGGCAAAAAACCGCAGGCCAACGCCGGCAGACACATCATCAATAGGAAAAACAGGCCGAAACGTCGCAAGCGACTGGTCGTCCACAAATGTTCCGGCCCTGTGCTCGGCAAGGAGGCCTTGTTTACGTTCATGTGCGACGGATATCCGTAAGCGCGCCTAAATCGTCTCCAGGTAGCGGTCCAGTTCCCATTCTGTGACTTGCATGCGGTATTCGTCCCACTCAGCTCGCTTGGCCTCAAGGAAAAGGCGCGCCGAATGCTCACCCAGTGCTTCGAGCAATACCTGGTCGTTCTCTAGCTCGCCAATGGCCTCGTCTAGCGAACCGGGTAACTGGGCGATGTTTAGCTCCTGCAGTCGACTCTCGTCGAAGTGATAGACATCTTCCTCAACCGGATCAGGCGGCGTCAGCTCACGCTCGATGCCGTCGAGGCCGGCAGCCAACATGACCGCGAACGCCAGATACGGGTTGCAGCTGGGGTCGGGGAAGCGCAATTCGGCTCGCGTGGATTGTTCGCGGCCCTGCGAGTATTGCGGAATGCGAATGAGACTTGCGCGGTTTATCCGCGCCCAACAAATGTAAACAGGGGCCTCATAGCCGGGCACCAGGCGTTTGTAACTGTTCACCGTGGGAGCCACGACGGCGCTCAGGGCACGCGCGTGCTCAAGCTGCCCGGCGACAAACTGGTAGGCGATGGGTGAAAGTCTATAATCGTCGTCCGCATCATAGAAGGCGTTGTCGCCGTTCGTAAACAGGCTCTGATGCGTATGCATGCCGCTACCGTTCTGACCGAAGAAAGGTTTGGGCATGAAGCTGGCATATAGCCCGTACTCTGTGGCAATTGCTTTCACGGCCTGCTTAAACGTGACAGCATTATCGGCGGCCGTTATAGCGTCCGCGTAGCGAAAATCAATCTCATGCTGCCCTTCCGCCACTTCATGATGCTCCATTTCCACTTCGATGTCTAACGCGTGCAAGGCATCGACGATGTCTGACCGCACGGCGGCAGCAAGGTCGCGGGGCGAAAAGTCGAAATAGCCGGCGACGTCGTGTGGCACGGGGCGTAGCGTTTCGTTGCGCTTCTGCAGGAGAAAGAATTCTAACTCAGGCCCACAATTATAGGTGTAGCCCATTTCCTCTGCTTTCTGCACGGCGCGCCTCAGTATATAGCGCGGATCGCCGGGAAAAGGTTCGCCGTCAGGACGGTAGACGTCGCAAATGAGTCGCGCGGTGCGCCGGGTCGGGGACTTCCAGGGCAGAATCTGATAGGTTGCCGGATCGGGTTGCAGTACCATATCGCTCTCGTGAATGCGGGCAAAGCCCTGGATAGACGAGCCGTCGAACCAGCAACCCTTCTCCAAAACTTCCTGCAAACGATGCGCGGGCGTATTGACGCTTTTCACGGTACCGTGGATGTCGGTGAATTGTAAGTTGATGAACTTGACTTCATCATTCTGGGCGCGGTCCAGAATCGCCTGTCTTTCCTGGTCTAAAGCCATTATTCCTCCGTAACGTTCATGGCATACATAAGATAACTACTTCATAATGGTAAGGCAGCAGCCGAGAGACAATTAGCTGACCGGATTATAGTGTATAGCAAACGAGTTTGAAAACTTTCAGATAGAGGCAATGAACGAAAGACGGCGGCTAACCCGGTATGCGTGGCTCTCTATTGCCACGGCGCTGGTAACGATTGGGTTAAAGGCAGGGTCCTATCTGCTCACGGGCTCGGTCGGGCTTTTGTCCGACGCCCTGGAGTCTGGCGTAAATCTCGCGGCGGCGATCATTGCCCTCATTGCCTTGACGGTTGCAGCGCGCCCCCCGGATGAAGAGCATGCCTACGGGCACAGCAAGGCCGAGTACTTCTCCAGCGGTATAGAAGGGGGCATGATCATTGTGGCGGCGCTTATGATCATGGCTTCGGCAATTGAGCGCCTGCTTTATCCCCAGCCGTTGCAGCGACTCGAGACGGGTCTCCTCATTTCATTAGTAGCCGCGGGTCTCAACCTGGCGACGGCAATTGTGTTGGGTCGCGCCGGCAAGGAGTACGACTCGGCGACCCTACAGGCCGACGCCAGACACCTCATGACCGACGTCTGGACGACGGCCGGCGTGCTATTGGGAGTGGGCGCCGTGGCTGTGACAGGCTGGGATTTCCTCGATCCGATTATCGCCATTCTCGTTGCGCTGCACATCCTTCGTTCCGGCTTCCTCTTGATGCGCAACTCGGCTTACGGCCTAATGGACACGGCGCTACCTGAGCCCGAACAGGAAAAGATTGTTTCCATATTGGAAGGTCATCTGCACGACGGCGTCATGTATCACGCCCTACGAACGCGCCAGTCCGGCGCGCAGCGGTTCATTTCAGTACACATTCAGGTGCCGGGCGCCTGGTCGGTTCAGCGGGGTCACACGTTGCTGGAGGAAATCGAGGCCGATATTCGCGATGCTTTTCCGCGCGTTTCCGTTTTTACCCATCTGGAACCGGTAGAGGATCCGGTCTCGTGGCACGATATCCCCTTGAACCGGGAGGACCGTTCTGGGCGCAGCGAACCGTGAGGGAGTCGCCTAATCGCCTGCCGCTCGGCGCCTGTGACCCGAGATGGCGCCATCATCGCTCAACTGCCAGCCGAGGAAAAGGCCGATAAAACCGCCCAGCATAGTGGTGAGGAACGCCGCCCAGTTGCCCAGCGGTCCTAGCAAGTCGGCTCCCGGGAGCCGTAGAGCAAAATAGTTGTATGCGGCAAGTCCAAGGACGAGCCCCCAGGCTGCAACGCGCACGAAACGCGTACGGGACCACGCACCGCGGCTACGCACAAGGAAAAACCCAAAGAGATTGGTGACGAGAACACCACTCACAACGCCCAGCAACATCAGAACGTCATCCAATAACTGCGCGGACGCGGGTGGTTCGGGTGGTTCTACCGGAACGACGGCGGTTGGCGATGGCGTTGGCGCGGTTGTGCTGGTCGGCTCCGGCGTCATCGTGGGCGTAGGCGTATTGGTCACCGTTACCGTCGGCGCCGGCGTCAATGTGACCAGGACGACGCGCACGTTCTCGCCGATGGCGATGTCGAGCTGTTGAGAACTGGAGGCGCGCCCGGCAGTTGCCGTGATGCGAAACTGGCCCGTACGCGCTTCCAACACGTAGTCGATTTCTGCCACCCCATCGACTGTGGGGCGCTCGCCAATGACGCTGACAAAGCCTTGTAACCGATCTTGTTGCACGAATTGCACGGGGGTACCGTCAGGCACCGGGTTCCCGTTTTGGTCGACGATCACGCCGGTTCGCAGGCGCAGTGTATCACCCACAAGCAGTTCCAGCGGTTCTTCGCTTGGCGGAGACTCTAACGCCCCGCTGCGTACGACAAAGAGATCGATCACTTGATCGGCAGCAGGCTGAGTAACCTCATGCAAATCATAGTTGGTGGCCTCGATGTTTACGGGCGCAGCGCCACGCACGGGATGCTCCTGGAACAACGTGCGAACGGACGTATCAATAAAGGCATCAATCTTGCTGTAGACGCCATAGTAGGCAGTAAGTTTACTGACTTCAGTTGTATCGAGGTAGTACGGGGCACTATATGCAAAAACGATGGTGCGCTTGTCGCGTACGACGTCCGGACGTTGCGCCAGGAAGCGCCTGAGAACGGTTGTTTGGGGACGATCCTCGCTGCTGTCCAGCGTGGCAAAAATGACCCACTCGGCGCTCTGAAGCGCCGACTGCACCTGAAACTCAGGTGAGAACTCGACCGCCGGTGTGGCTTCCCCTTCGTCAGGCGACTCTTCTGTCGGTTCTTCACCCTCGGGCGTTCCCGGCTCAGGGGTCGGCGGGGGGATGGGACCAGGGCCCGCGGCTAGATACTCTTCCAAATCGGCGAAGGAGAAGCTCATGATCTGCTGAGGGCTAATCTGCGCGCTACCATCCGGCCCATAGAGCGCGAGTATCCGCTCCTGGAGGCTTTCCTGTCCAATGTACGATTCAACCGGGCAATCGTCGCACTGTTGCCACTCTCTGACATCTGTAAAAATGACGATCTGATCTTCGGGCCCCGGTGGTCTCGGGAGCCGTTCCTGTAGCTCGTTTGGGCTGGGTGAAATAAGCGTGACCGCCGCCTGCGCCAGATTCAGGATAGTCCCATCAGATTGGTGCAAGCGATCGGCCAACCCTTCGGTTGGGATGAGCACATTGTCGGCGCTGAGATCGCCGCCATACAGGCGGAGTTTTAGTTGCAAGATTCGTAACACAGCATCGTCGACGCGCTGCTGGAAAGCCGGATCGGTAAGGTACTTCTCCTGGAACCAGGCGATACTGTCGCGTAAGTTTTCCAGCTGCGCATCCATGTCCGATGGATCGAGTGCGAATTGGTCTATGTATAGCAGATCGTTGCCGGCGAGGAGTGCATCTTTCGCAACTTGCCGGTGGGGAAACTCCTGCCCGCTATTGTCGTAGAAGCGCTGCACGGCGCGAACGCCCAGGGAATCAGACACCATAATGCCGCCCTCTTCGCGCCAGGTGGCGAACTCGGGAAGCGACATGAGTGTCTGCAGGGCGGGTGGGTCAAAACTGACCGGCGCCGTCGTATCTCGCAAATTACCCTGGAAGCCCTGATAGCGGATGTGCGTCACCAAAAAACCATCGGTCGTCGTCGTAATCCCGGGCCCGCTCTCCGTAACGAGGAAGAAAGGCGCAAGTTCGACACTTCGCAATTGTTCAAGCGACTTGCGTACAGTGCTTACTTCGCTGTCCAGGGGCCGGTCGCTACTGCCGCGACCGGGAAAGTGCTTGGCAATGGTCGCCACGCGCCCGTCACTGCCGGCGTGCACACCTGCCGTGTAGGCGCGACCCAACAATCCCACCCAGTACGGGTCGCCACCAAACGCCTGACTACCCAGATCGCTGGCGTTCTCCGGATTAGGATTCTCAAGGACATCCAGGGACGGACCCAGCAACATGTTGACACCGAGCGCCGATAATTCCTGCCCCAGAATACGCCCAACAGCTTCGGCATGATCCGGCTGCCAGCCGGCGCCGATAGCCATTGGCGCCGGAAGCTCCGTAAGCCCATAACGAATCTGCGAATGCGGCGCGCTGTCCCCGTCCTGTTGCGTGCTGATTAGAAGCGGAACCGCGCCGGGATCCGTTGCACCTGGCGTCGCCGTGACTGTCTCGCTACCCACCGTGGTGGTTATCATTGAGGATTCACCAAAGAGAGCAAGATTTTGAAGACGGTTCGTGAGATCGGCCACTGCTAAAGGCGTTTCCTCTCCTTCGCCGACGATATTGTTGTTGTCCGCAAGGAGGACAACGCCGCCTACCTTATAATTCAAGATCAGGTCCGTGATCTCACTGTTACGCTCGACGGTATTGCCTTCAAACGTGACCAGGAACAGTTGCCCCACACGCTCGGCAACCGTCATCTCTTGCATTATGTCCCGAGCGCGTACCACATACTCGCTCTCGTCTTCCTGCTGCGCTTGTGCCAGAGGAGAACCGTTCAGGAGAAGGCCAACGACAAGGAGCAATACAACGAGCTGGCGCCAGCCCCTCTTAACGCCTCCAGTTTTGATGAACGGTCTTTTTCTCATTACAAATATTTAAGTTGGGTTTCGTGTCTGACTCCAGGTGAGTATACTTAGACCCAAAACAGGGGACAAATGACATTAGGTGGACCTTAGGTAAACGAATGAGTAATGGCACTCGTAATCTTATCGCGGCGGCTATCACCGTGTTACTCGCCGCAAGTTCTTTTGCTGCAGGCTATCTGGCAAATGACCTGATTGACTTGCGCGCGGGCACGGCACGCGGCGCCGGCGATAATGAAGAGTTTGCACTTCTCTGGGAAGCGTGGAGTTGGGTGGAGAGCAGCTACATTGGCGAATTTCCACCCAGGGAACAGGTAACCTACGGTGCCATCCGTGGCGCATTGAACGAGCTTGGCGACCCATACACAGTGTTCGTCGAGCCTCCGGCAAGGGAACAAGAGCGTGAAACGTTGCGCGGCAGCTTTGGCGGCATCGGCGCGCACATTTCACGTAATGAGAACGGCGATGTACTGTTGGAGCCAATTCCCGACAATCCGGCGGCAGAAGCAGGAATACGGTCAGGGGACATACTAGTCGCCGTTGACGGTCAATCGATCGGAGATGAATTGACTGTTGAGGAAATCGCAGACGTGATTCGCGGCGAGAAAGGGACGACCGTTATACTAACTGTGAAGAAGGGGGACTCACAGCGCACCGTTGACATAGAAGTCGTGCGTGGTGACATCCTCATTCCTTCCGTCAGTTACCGGCTGCTGGCAGAAGCGCCGACAGTCGGTTACATTCAATTAAGCCGTTTTAGCGGTGAAAGCAGCAACGAAATTGAGCGCGCACTTGCGGATTTGCAGAATCAGGGCGCCCGACAGCTAATCCTTGATCTGAGGGGCAACGGTGGCGGTTTGCTAGATGCGGCGATAGCCGTCGCCGATCATTTTCTGGTAGACGGGCCAATTCTCTTTCAGCAAAGTCGAGATCAGCCGGAGCAGGTGTTTGAAGCCGACGGAGAGACAGCGGCCGGCGAATTGCCGCTCCTGGTGCTCATAGACGGCGGCACGGCCAGCTCCTCTGAGATTCTGGCGGGAGCGCTTCAAGATCGTGACCGGGCGCAGCTAGTTGGCGGACGGACGTTCGGCAAAGGCTCGGTTCAGCTTGTCTACGATCTGAGCGACGGCTCTTCGATACACGTCACAGCCTCGCGCTGGTTGACGCCGGACAAACACCAGATAGATCAGCAGGGCCTAACTCCCGATATCCCGGTGGAACCATCGCAGGACGCAATTGAAAACGGACAGGATGTCGTCTTGCATCGAGCGGTCGACTATTTTCAGGATGAAATGGCAAATGGCAAATAGAACGCGAAACATCATACTAATATTGATTGGTGGCCTGCTCCTGGTGGGACTCTGTGGCGCCGTTGGCGTCGGCACCTACTGGTTAGGGATGCGCACGGCGACAATGCAGAATGACCGTACGATCGCCCGTGAAGAGCCTCCCGTCGCCGTGGAACGCGCCGAGGAAGACGCGGTGGCGCCGACCGAATCGGTACCGGATGCCACTGCAACGCCGGATCCGACAACCGCAATCGCGCCCACGGAGACAGTGGACGCTTCTGCCACGCCATTGGCCGAGGAGCCTGCCGTTGTGCAGCCAACGTCGCCGCCACCCATGCCTACGCCGGGAGACGGACGCCAGGAGTTTGATCGGGACGACCTAGAGCTGTTGTGGGAAGTATGGAATATCGTCCAGTCCGAGTATGACGGCGCTATTCCTGATGACGAAGATTTGTCCTACGCTGCCATCGAAGGGTTGCTGGAGAGTCTGGGCGACGATTACACGCGATTCGCCCCGCCGGACGTGGCTAACCGATTGCGCGAAAGTCTACAGGGCAGTTTCGAAGGCATCGGCGCTTTTGTGAACGAGAATGACGAAGGTTTGACAGAAATCGTACGTCCAATGGCCGGGCAACCGGCAGCAGTCGCCGGTCTAAGAGCAGGAGACGTCGTGATCGGCGTCGACGGTGAATCGGTCATTGGTCAAAGCCTGGACGAAGTCATCGCGCAAATCCGCGGGCCGGAAGGGACTGAAGTAAGTTTGACGATTCGCCGTGAGGGAGAGGAAGATCCACTAGAATTTACGGTGCAGCGTCAATTGATCGAGATACCGGTGATCGAGTCTGAGATGCTTGAGGACGACATCGCCTATTTAAGGCTAACCAGCTTCAATCGCAATGCCGACGCCCAATTGCGGGAAACGATGCAGGAATTGCTGGCGCAGAACCCGGCGGGATTGGTACTTGACGTGCGCGACAACCCGGGTGGTCTGCTGGACCAGACGGTGTCGATTTCGGATTACTTCCTGCCGGAAGGTGTTGTGCTCTTTGAAAGAAGCTCAACCTTCGATCTCGATCAGGAGCACCGTAGCGTGACCGGCGATGCAGGCGAAGATATTCCGATGGTCGTCCTGGTCAATGCTGCAAGCGCCAGCGCCTCAGAAATCGTCGCCGGGGCCATTCAAGACCGTGGACGCGGCGTGTTGATCGGCGAGACGACGTTTGGTAAGGGATCAGTGCAAGTAACGCACACACTGTCAGATGATTCTGAATTGCGTGTAACCATTGCACGCTGGTACACACCGAATAATCAGAGTATAGACGGGAATGGTATCGCCCCTGATATTGAGGTTCCAACGCCGACCGAGTTGGGCGGCGAAGAGGACCCGCAGTTGCAGCGGGCAATCGAGTACCTTCTTACGGGAGAGTAGTGACGAGTAATGGCAAAGAGGAAACAATCAGGAATTGAAATCGTTGCGCGAAACCGGCGCGCCAGCCACGATTACCATTTGTCGGATAAATTCGAGGCGGGCCTGGCGCTGACCGGCACCGAGATTAAGTCGGTTAGAGCGCATAAAGTCAGCCTGCAACGCTCGTACGTGGCGCCGCGAGGCGACGAATTGTGGTTGATTGACGCCAATATTGCGCCCTATGAGCATGGCAATCGCGAGAATCATGACGCCACCCGACCGCGAAAGCTGTTGTTACATCGCCGTGAAATCAATAAGATTCTGGACGCCCTACAAACGAAGGGCATGACCATGGTGCCTACCAGACTCTATTTGAAGGATGGATGGGCAAAGGTGGAAGTAGCCCTGGCAAAGGGTAAGAAACTCTATGACAAGCGCGCGGATATCGCTCGCCGCGATTCTGAGCGGCAGGTTGAACGGGCACTGCGTGAGAAGTACGGATTTTGAGAAATCGGATGTCTTTCAAAAGCGAGAAGCTTCCGCAGCTTAAACAGAGACATCCGAATTCTTGAACAGTTAGAGCGGGCAAGAATAAGGGATAGAACATGCTAGACATTAATCTAATACGAGAACGACCGGATTGGGTAAAGGAGCAGGTAGAAAAGCTTAACGACACGGCGCCGATCGACGAGATTGTGGCGTTAGACGAGCGGCGACGCGAGATTATTCAGGAGGTAGAGGAACTGCGACGTCGCCGTAACGAGGCGTCCAAGATGATTGGGCGCTGGATGGGCGAGCTCAACAAGATGCGCCGCAAGATGCAAAACGTGGAATCGGGCGCGGACAGTAGTATCGACCAGGAATCGTTGCACGTCGAGATTGCGTCGCTGGAGGAAGAAGTCGAGGAGGCCAAGGACGATACGCGGCGCATTGGCGATGAGATTAGCGACCTTGACGACGAGCTGCGCGAGGTCGCCGAAAAGCTGGAAGAGAACATGCTCTGGGTGCCCAACATGCCACACGAGAGCGTTCCCGTAGGCCCCGACGATAGCCATAACATTGCCTATGAGCCACAGGGCGCGCCGATGCCCGAATTCGATTTCGAGCCAAAGGCTCACTGGGATCTGGGTCCAGAGTTGGGTCTAATCGACTTTGAACGTGGCGTTAAGCTCAGCGGAAGCCGTTTTTACCTTTTGAATGGATGGGGTGCGCGGCTACAGCGCTCGCTAATCCAGTTCATGCTTGACTATCACGTCACAAACCACGATTACTTCGAGATTTATCCGCCGTTCATGGTGCGTGAGGCCTGCTTTGTGGGCGCGGGCCAACTTCCGAAGTTTGCGGATAACATCTATTATGACGGTGAAGAAGATTATATGTGGCTGGGTACGGCGGAGATTGCACTCACCAATGTACATC
>CAYSMQ010000164.1:0-10093 GCA_964432035.1 uncultured Ardenticatenaceae bacterium | reverse complement strand
TCACATTTGTAATTGTCTATTTGATTGTAACAGCAACGAGCGGAGCGGACAATGCACTAGCAGTAATGTTGTATAAGAAATCTGTCCCCCGCGCCGCCTTATCTAACTATCGCCGTTGAAGATTGCGGCGAGCTCGGGTAGTACCCGAACCACGTCGTCGTGTATCACGACGTCGGCCAATTTGTCGGCATGTGTAGGCTCGAGATTGACGATAATTAGCCGGGCGCCGAATTCCTGGGCCATGATAGGCAGGTCTCCTGCCGGCGCAACTTCCAAAGACGAGCCGGCCACCAGCATCAAATCGCAGGAGCGCGCTTCACGCTTGGAGCGAGTCAGGGCACGCACGGGTAGCTGTTCGCCGAAGAGGATGACGTTCGGCTTATAGACGCCGCCGCAAGGACAGCGCGGCGCCTCCCCGCTTTCCAGAAAAGCTCGCAAGATGGCGTCTGAAGGCACGATCTCGAAGCAGTCCAGGCAGGTCAACTCTCGCAAATGGCCGTGAATCTCAATGACTGACTCCGATCCGGCGCGGCGGTGAAGCATGTCGATGTTTTGCGTAATGACGGCGCGTAAGGGACCGTGTTCCTCCATTCGAGCAAGCGCTCTATGTGCTGCATTAGGCTCCGCAGCAAGGGTTTGTTGCGCAAGCGGATGAATCCAGTCGTAGAAATCCTGGGGACGCTGGCGAAAAGCGTAGATTGAGGCCACCTGCATGGGGTCGACGTGCTGCCACAGGCCCGATTGTGGACTGCGGAAATCAGGGATGCCCGATGGCGTACTGATCCCTGCGCCGGTGAGAGCCACGACGTGTTGTGCAGGTCGAAGCAGGTCTTGCGCTTCTGCAATGAGCGCCTGTATCCCGGCCATCCTATGTCGCGGTAGCGAGCTGGCGAACGAGATGTCTAAACTGCTGCACTGCTTTCCCCTCTTCAGTGGCATAGACCAGTGGTTGGTGCTGGCCGACTGCACTGGTCAGCGATTCAAGATTAATCTCTAAGGCGTCACACAATGGCTTATCCAGATAGGCCTCAACTGCCTCACGGGCGATAGTCGCGCCTTCACCGAAATCGACCATCAGGAACTGTATGTTATCACGGGCTACGTCATGCTGTAGGTGTTCCAGCAGCTGGCGAGCGCCAACAATGGCCGCGCGTTGTGGGCGTAGACAGATAAGGATCACAGCGCTCTGCCGTAATATTGGATTCACACTTTCTCCTCTGTGCGAACCGAGATCGATGACAACGGTTTGGCCCGTTTCTGACAGAGCATTTGCCGCTGCTTCTACGTCTTCGCGGTTTAGAGCGGCGCCGTCGCCCGAAATAACAGCCCGTGCCGGCAATAACTGCAGATGATCGTCAATCTGTACGAGATAGTCAGGTAGGGTGGCAACAAGCTCGTCAGCCGGCTGATCAAGCCACTCCTGAATGCCCGCAGACGGTGTATGGCCAATATAGAGCGCCGCGTGGCCCTGTTGTGTATCGAAATCGACTAGAATCGCGTCCGTTCCCTCGGCAGCCATGGCGGCAGCGATGTTGAGCGCCACCGTGGTAGCACCGGCGCCTCCGCGAGCGCCAATGACGGTAATAAACCGCCTGTCGTCAGATTGAGATAGCACCCTGGTTCCTGTTGGCGGTTCCGCTTGCTCTTGCACTGTGGCTGGTTGTCTCGCCAGCAAGGCCTCGATTCGCTCCAAAAGTTCCGACGGGCGGGTAGGCTTAGTAATATAATCGTCGGCTCCGGCATCAAAGCTGACTTTCTTATCCAGTGCTTGGCTCTTGGCCGTGAACATGATGATCGGCGTCTTTGCCAGATCCGGATTCTGGCGGATGGAGCGACAAACGGCGTTGCCGTCCATGCCTGGCATCATCATGTCCAACAGGATGAGATCAGGGCGTTCCTGTTCTGCAATTTCCATTCCCTCTGGACCGGAGAACGCGCCAAGGACTTCATAGCCGTGGCGCTGGAGCGCCATTTCTATGAGCTGGATCGTATCCGGATGATCGTCGATAGCCAGAATCTTGATTGACATGAGATCTTCCTTTTAGACCGGGGGCCATGGGTAATGACGGCCGGGTCCGGGCCTGGGAAACGTTTTATTGTTTAATAGCCTTCCTAACCGTCGCGTTATTGCCTCTAGCTCCCGCTCATTTAACAGTTCCGAGAGAGCGACCGTCAGATCGCTATCAGGATCTTTAACGGTTTCTCTTAAACAACGCAAATCTTCGAGAAGGGCAGCCGGAATGGTCTGCCCGGCAAAATCCCAGACAACACTGCGTAGCTTATAGTCGCTGTGAAAACAGATGCCATGATCGATGGACCAGAGGTGTTCCTCATCGTCTACCAGTATATGACCACCTTTACGGTCGGCATTGTTGACAATGAGGTCGAAGAGCACGATTCGCTTTAACTGTGCCCGGTATTGGCCTTCGAAAGTGAAGTAGTGACGTTCGGGGTCATGTTCCACAAAAAGCTGGACGGAGCCCCATCCGTGCGGACCGTCGCGCAGCACCGTCGGCGGAACAACGCGCCACTCCAGCGCTTCACTGATAAGGTAGGCGGCGCGTTCGCGCAGACAAAGCGTTCCCGACGCAAAATCCCACAGTGGACGCTCGCCTTTGCGTGGCTTGTAAATGACCGGTAGCTCGCGCTCATCGTGGCAGACGCGAGCCAGAAATGTATAGTTTGAGCCCCAGGAAATCAGTCCCTCCACTTCTAAGACGCCCTGGCGCATCAGTTCTAGCGTCTGGGTCGTCGAATCATCCATTGTTACGACAAACGGACCGGCCGCTACATATGTCCATTACGCTTGGGGCAGAAATGTCCTTCGGGATCCATTGGTTGACCGCAGTTGCCACAAATGGGCCGCCCGGCCTGCACAACCTCTTCGATGTGAGGGATCAAGGCTTCGACCTGCGCACGCGTCATCCAGAAGCTGACCGCGTTTGGATCTTCCACCTCTTCATCGACCAACTCGTAGGCGACGAGGACGACGCGATCCTGTGATTCACTATAACCCATCTCCATGCGACCAACGCGAAACAAGGATTGAACCGGTTCGCGGAGTCGCAAATCGGTAAGAATTTGCTCTTTGGGCTCGCGCGATTCTGGTGGATTACGTCGCGCCAGCTCTGTCAGCAACGTATCGAAGCTATTGGCCAGGACGGCGGCTTGCTGCTTTTCGATGATTAGGGAAACCGTGTCGGCGCCCCGACTACCTTGCAAGTAAAACGTGCGCTGACCGGGCGGGCCGACGGTATTTACAGTTACGTGTGAAGCGGGGTTTAGTTCTATGTGGCGGGCCATAACTAAGCGACTCTATTTCCGTTTGGTTGTTCGGCGGTTCGATCCCCTTCTTGCCCCTCCTCTTCTTCAGCCTTGGGCGCCTGGAGAGGACCATCGTCGTTGAGGCGCAGTACCCGCACCATACCGTTTTCCATCAGGGCCAGTACGCTCACAGAAGCGGGTGCGATCACGATGCGTTGAAAGAGGTCGATGTGCACGCCGAGGTAGTGAGCCAACACGAGTTTAATGAGGTCAGCGTGGGAAACGACGGCGATCATGTCGGATTTCGCATGATCTAATGCCAGCGTTTCCAGGGCGGAAACGGCGCGTGCCTGAACCTCGCGCAACGCTTCACCTTGTGGAAAGCGAAAGCGACTGGGAAAGTGTTGCACCGCATACCAGGACTTCTCTTTGCTCAGGGTCTCGATTTCGGCGCCTTCCCATTCTCCATAACGCACTTCGCCGACGTCTTCAACTGTTTGAACATCAAGCTGGAAGGTACGGCCTAAGTATGCCGCGGTTTCCATGCAGCGGGTCACCGGACTGCTGTAGACGGCCTTGAGGGGTAAGTGAGCCAGTCTTTGCGCCAGCTCCTTCGCCTGTTTCGTGCCTTCCTCGTTAAGATGTATGTCTGGGATCCAGCCGGCCAGTCGTTTCTTTTCCACCCACTCATTCTGGCCATGTCTCACCAGCAGTATATATGTCATACGAGGATGATATCACAAGTAGGGAGGGATAGAAAGTGTGGGGGTGTAGGGGTGTGGAGTGGGATTTGTCGTTTGTGGGATTTGGCGGCGTGTTAGTTTTCGCCGGTGGATTCCTCCTCCACGGGTGCGTCGTCGGGCGTGTTTTCGTCGATAGGCGCTTCCTCTATGGGCGTCTGTTCGGCACCTTCTTCTGGTGTTTCGGCTTCCGGTGCGTAGCTATCCACGCCAAAGTAGGCGGCCATGACCTCGCGCACGATGGGCGCGGCGGCGCGGGAGCCCTCATCTCCGTTATAGACGAAAGCGGAAACTGCGATTTCTGGATTTTCAGCCGGCGCGTAGCCAACGTACCAGGCGTGCGTCGGTAGAATGCGGCGCAGCTCGATATCTTCGAATCGACACCACTCGCGCTCGATGGCAATGTTGTCGCAAAACTCCGACGTTCCCGTCTTGCCGGCGCTGGAAACACCAAACTCATCCAACCAATCGACGTAACCTGAACCGGTCCCGTCTTCGGCGTTTACCATGCGCATGCCCTCGGCAATAACGTCTATCCACTGCCGGTCGACTTCCACGGCGTTGAGCACTTCGGGCTGAAAGACGAAGTTGCCCTCCGCGTCAAACTGGACAGGAACTGTCACTTCGCTGGCCGGAACGGGGTTGCCCTGACGGTCCTGATAACTAACCTCACCGTTTTCGTCGCGCAGCACGACGATTAGACGATCGTCGCCGTTGCGCACGACCACGTTGCCGTTTTCATCGGTCATGTGATGCACGATGCTCGGCCGATAAAGGAAGCCACCGTTAGCGATAATCGCTCCCATTTGCGTGACCTGCAATGGTGTGGAGGTCACAAATCCCTGTCCGATGGCCGCATTGTAGTCATCGCCCGTGGACCACGGCTCTCCGTAGTTAATGGCCTTCCACTGTGAAGTAGGCATGTTGCCGGGGGCCTCGATAGGTAGCTCAATGCCCTGCGTGCGGCCGAAACCGAACTGAAGCGCATAGTTATAGAGGTTATCGATACCCAGGCCTTGCACAACCTCATCGTCCTGATTGAATCCGCCGGCAATTTTGTAGAAATAAATATCGCAAGAGTTTGCAAGGGCCAGTAGCATATTCATCGCGCCGTGTGAACCCTCGTTTGTCTGATTGATCCAACAGACGAATTCCTGCGAGCGACCGGGGTCGTTGGGCGCGAAGCGGTTGGGGATCACGATGCGCCCCGGTGCGTCTAGCATGCGGTTCGGCGAGATGACGCCTTCCTGCAAGGCACCGGCAGCGGTCACTAGCTTAAAGGTGGAGCCCGGCGGATACTGGCCGGCAATGGCGTGGTTGAGAAGCGGCTCGTAGTCGTTGCGCGCCAGACCCAGATAATAATCGACGGGAACTTCAGTAGAAAAGCGGTTGTTATCGAACGTCGGTACACTGACCATCGCCAGCACTTGTCCGGTGTTCACGTCAAGCGCCACGACGGCGGCCGACTCGATTTCAGGCAGCGTCGTCTCGCCCGTATAGAAGTCGCGGCGCGGCGTGTTGCGAATCTCTTCCAACTGCTGCTCTACAATTTCCTGAGTCTGTCTTTGCAGTTCCAGGTCGAGGGTTAGATGCAGGTTGAGCCCGGCCGTTGATGCGGTCGTGGGGCCAAGCTGGCGTAATTCGCGGCCCGTCCAGTCGACCTCGATTTGGCGCTCGCCTTTCAGTCCCGCCATCTCCTCTTCCATGGATACTTCAATGCCAGACCACCCCACACGGTCGTCGCGCTCATATCCCAGGTCCAACCAGTTTTCGTCGGGAAGCGGACCCATGAAGCCGATAATGTGCGAGGTATACTCCCCGCTGGGATAACGACGCACGGGTTTGGGCAGCACGCGCACGCCGGGCAGGTAGGCGCTCTCCTGTTCGATGCGATAAGCAAGTGTGATGGGCACGCCTGTCGTGATTACGGCGGGCAGATACTGGGCGAAACTGTAAGTCTCGTAAATTTCTGAGATGCTGTCGGGTAATTGGGGCACAACGCCGGCGTTGTCCAACGTTTCGTCCACCGGCGCGCCATAAAGCTCGGACAGTCGCGAATAAATTTCAACCTGCGCCGGATCGGCCTGCTGCGCCAATGCGCGTTGCTGCACCGTGTTTGTTACCGGAACGCCGGTCAAGACTGCTAGCCGCTCAAAGACGCGCAGCCGTTCCGCTTCATCCGAAGGTAGGAAAGCCGGTGTGATGGTCACATCGAAGCTTGGCGTGTTTATGGCCAACGGCTCTCCATTCCTATCAAAGATTTCGCCGCGCGGTGGGTCGATGGTCAGCGTCGCTATCTGGTTATCGGCCGCCAACTCCACGAATTCGCTGCCCTGTGTTTGCTGCAGCAAGAAAACGCGGCCCAGGAGGACGACGAGCACAGCAACGACGATGATGCGCAGGAAGAGTAGCCGGCCGCGAAGGCCCGGATCTTCGGCGCTGTCGTTGTCTGGTGGCTGAACGTCCCAGCCGATCATTGACATAGCAAAGACTCCATGCTCACATTTCAATCTGGCGCGGATAGAGCAGACGCGATGTCCAACGCAGGGACCAGTAGATGGGAATACTGAGAAGTGTATTCAAAAGGACGGTCAGGGGCAGATCGATCAGCACATTCGAGCGAAATCCCATCTGCGCGATAGCCAAAACAATGGTGTATACGAGTAAATAGAGTGCCACACCAAGGGCCGTCAGCGCGACGGGCACAACGTATGTGTTCTCTGGAAGCAGCTGACTGAGATAAGTCAGTGGAAGCACGGCGATCATGAGGGCCAGGGCCATGCTACCCGTGGGGCCGATGGAGAAAAGATCAAGGATAATGCCAATAATGAAGGCCCAAACGAGTCCTTCGTATGGCCCGCGCAAAATGCTCCAGATGATAGCAACGAGCAGCGCCGGCTGTAGCGAGACGCCGAAGACGGACACGCGGGCCAGCGCCGTGGCTTGTAACACGGTTAGGATCAGGGCCAGCGGAATGACGAAATATAGTGAACGGTTCATGGCGCGGGAAGCGATTCCGGCGGTTCATCAAAGATGCTTGTATCAACCGGCTCAAAATTGGTAAGCACGAAAACCAGCTCGAGATCTTGAAAGTCGACGGCCGGTTGCACAGTGGCGTGCTGGAAGAGATCGGCCTCGTTGCGTTCGGCGTCGACAACGCGCCCGATGACCAGGTCGGGCGGAAAGTTGCCGCCAAGACCAGAGGTCAGTACGACGTCGCCAACTTCTAGTTGGGCTTCTTGATCGATCCAATCCATGGTCAGCGGTCCACTGTCGCCAGAGCCAAAGACGATGCCCGTCGCTCGCGAGGCGCTAAGACGAGCGCCGATGCTGCTTATGTTATCGGTAATCAGCAGCACCTGCGCGGCGCGCGGACTGGCGCGATAGACTTGCCCCACAACACCCCTGGCGCTTTCCACGGGCATACCGGGCAAGACGCCATCTTCTGTGCCGCGGTCGATGATAATGCTGCGAAACACTGGGCTCGTGTCGCGCCCAATAACGGCGGCGGTAACTCGCTCGAACTCCGGCGCCTGGCTGGCGCGGTTGAACATCTCTACATAGAGTTGGTAATCGCTCTGGCGATTAAGTAGTTCGGCATTCTCTCTTTCTAATTCGGCGTTGTGGGCTTCCAGTTCGGCAATTCGTTGTTGGGCCAACTGCAAATCTTGCGGACCGGCAAATGTGTCCGCAAGCCTATCCACGCGTGCTGCCGTCCAGTCCATCACCGTCGCCACGGGACTGCGCAGGAAAGCGAAGGCGCTATCCAGGTTTCCGGTACTGTCTAGAATCAGAAACACCAACGCTAATCCGGCCAACACCAAAATGGTGGTGGAACGAACGCGTTGTTGGGTGTCGTTTAGGTTCATAAGAGATTGGAGATTGGAGATTGGGGATTGGAGATTGGCTCTCGCTCAATCTCTAACCTCTGATCTCTAATCTCGTGCACTAATGATGCGTACTGCCTCGATCCAGACCTACCAGCACGCGGCCAAAGTTGTCCAGATCTTCAAGTACACGTCCGGCGCCGCGGGCGACGCAGGTCATGGAGTCTTCGGCGACCCATACGCGCATTTTGACGGCGTCCTCGATGCGGTCGGCGAGACCCTGAATTTGTGCGCCGCCACCTGCCAGGCAGACGCCGGTTTCCATCAGATCGGCGACCAACTCTGGCGGCGTCTCGTCGATGGCGTCGCGCACGGTATCGACGATGATGTTAATCGATGGAGACAACGCTTCGCGCAACTCGATGCTGCTAACCTCGATTGATTGGGGCAGGCCGTTGACAAGATTACGCCCGCGCATGGTCATCGTCCGTTCTTCCGGAAGTGCGAAGGCAGAACCGATGCCGATCTTAATACGCTCCGACATCCGTTCGCCAATAAGTAAATTATACTTGTTGCGCGCGTACTGAATAATATCTTCGTCCATTTCGTCGCCTGCCACGCGGATCGAGCGGCTAATGACGATGCCGCCCATCGCAAAGATAGCTACTTCGGTCGTGCCGCCGCCGATGTCTACAATCATGCTGCCACGAGACTCGATGATCGGCAGTCCGGCGCCAATCGCTGCCGCCATCGGCTCTTCGATGAGAAAGGCTTCGCGCGCGCCGGCAGAGATGGTGGCATCGTAAACGGCGCGTTTCTCAACTTCTGTGACGCCGCTAGGTACACCCACGACGACGCGCGGGCGTGGAAAGGGCACCAGCATCTGTTCGTGTGCCTTGCTGATGAAATACTTCAGCATGGCCTCCGTAATCTCAAATTCAGAGATCACACCGTCGCGCAATGGTCGAATGGCGACGATGTCGGCCGGCGTACGGCCAACCATTTCACGCGCCTCAGAGCCGATTGCCAGAGGGCGCCTGGTTCTTTTATTAATGGCCACCCAGGAGGGCTCGTTGATAACAATGCCTCGGTCGCGGACGCTTACCAGTGTATTTGCGGTTCCTAGATCAATGCCGATATCCAGCGAAAAAAGACCAAGTAACCAGTTGAGTGGTCTAAACAACGCTTCATCCTTGCTTCAAAGTTTACGGCTGGAAACTGTTCGCTCCACAAACGCCAGTCAGATCCGTGTTGCACGCGGCGAATGTTGCGACCATTCCAGCTAGGTCACTGCTTTGCACCGTGCTGGACCTTAGCCTATGCGTACAGGAGACGATCCGCGAGATTATACCATATCATTTCCTCGCTGCACCAAGCCCTCGACACGAGGCCGTTGCCGGACTTGCCAGCACGTTGAGTTTCCACAAAGCAGGTCAAGACGCCAAATATAGCCGTTGAAGCTTAAAAATACCTGAACGGAAGGCGACGATCGCCCCACGGAAAGCAAAAAGGCGCTCGCTAGCGAGCGCCTTTTTGCTACCTAGTGGAGATGGCGGGAATCGAACCCGCGTCCGAAAAATTCGACCTCTGAACGTCTACAAGCGTAGCCAGTCAATTTGCGTTTCACCGTCGTGGCCCCGACCGGCCGGGTCACACGAGCGGCTACACCGATGGCCCCCGAAAGGGCCCTTACCTCCACCTATCGGTGTCAGGGAGGTGCATGTTGACTTTTATGACATCCGACACTACACCGGCCAACAAGCGGGGTAGGCGGACGAGGTTCCGTGTTAGGGAACCATTACCCTACCACTTGCTTATGCAGCGAGGGGCAGAGCGTTGTACGCAACATTTCTGTTGGCACTTAAAAGGTTGCTCACAGTTTAACGAGTTGTAAAGCGTGCTCGGCTTGCAGTCCAGGATCAGCCTTCCCCGTCGAAGCCTGTCATCCCCAGACGCTAAATAGTATAACATAGGAGGAGAACTGACGCTATTGGAAATCTATAAGAGAGGCGCGCGCCGCGCGAGTTCGCGAGCTGTGACAAAGGTGGTAGAATCTTGTGCAAAATGTCATACAGAATCGTTGAAATTTTGTATAAAATGACTGAGCAGCGGGGAGATTCGCAATCAACTTACCATGGAGAATATGTAAGCAATGTCTGAAAACCTCAACCCGTTCGCGATTGCACAGGCGCAACTTGACGAGGCGGCGGCAGTCTTACAGCTTGATCCCGATATGCATGCATTCCTCCGGGAACCAATGCG
>CAYSMQ010000163.1:0-10100 GCA_964432035.1 uncultured Ardenticatenaceae bacterium | reverse complement strand
CACGTTGACGATCGCCGCCAGACCCAGCAACAGATCATCGCCGCGGATGGCCTTTTTAACGCGCGAGAGGCGGTTAATGGCCTTGGTCAGCCCGGCCTGGAAGCCAGACATGTGCGTGCCGCCGAGCGGCGTGGGAATGCCGTTGACGAAGCTGTAGAGCTGCGCCGTGTCGCCATCCTTGCTGTATTGCATGGCGACTTCGATGACAATGCCGGGGTGCTCCTCAGAGCGTTCTTTGAAGGTAATGGTGTCGTGCAGGGGATCCAGACTCTCGTTGAGAAAGGCGATGTAATCGAGCAGACCGTTTTCAGAATAGAAAGTGTGCGTGACCGGTTTCTTGCCGCGCCGGTCTTCCAACTCGATGCGCAGGCCTGGATTGAGGTAGGCGAACTGCTGGTACTGCAGGCTGATGAAGTCCACGTCCCAGGGCGGCTCGCCGTTCCAGTCCATACTCTCGGCGTCAAACCACGCCTGTTCGGGCATAAAGCTGATTTCTGTGCCCGTACCGATGGAGGGATCGGGGTTGATGGGCAGCTTTTTGCGTCCCTCTTTCAGCGTAGTCACGCTACCGTTCTTCCCGTATTCCAGACGGGTGCCGGACGAGATTTCGCCAATGGGTTTTTTGTCACCGGGGTTGAATATCTGTACACCGGACTTAATTTCGCCGCCGCGTTCGAACTCCTGGCGGAAGATAAGACCGCCACGGCGCACGGAGACTGTCAGCCAGCGGCTCATGGCGTTGGTAGCCTTGGCGCCCACACCGTGCAGGCCACCGCTAGAGGCATAGGCGTCCCCACCCTCGAATTTCCCACCGGCATGCAACATGGTGTACACCTGTGTCAGCGCGCTCATACCCGTGTCTTCCTTCCACTCCACAGGGATACCGCGCCCGTCGTCGGTCACGGTCACCGAACCGTCGGGATGCAGCACGACGCGGATCATGCTGCCGTAGCCGTTCATGACCTCATCGGCGGCATTAGAAAAAATCTCTTTCAGGATATGATGTAGGCCATACTTCCCGTTGTTGCCGATATACATGCCCGGCAACTTGCGTACTGCTTCCAGCCCTTTAAGCTGTTTAATGCTCTCAGAGGTATAGCCGTTTTTGCTCTTTGCCATTGCCTCGTTCCTTTCTTACTCCCAGACGTTCTCCCAGATTTCTACCACGAAATCCGACAAGTTTAGGGTAATTGGCAGATCTCGAACGCCTTTTATTATAGCACAATTGTTCGAATTTGTCTTGTAACAGACGACCGCGGACCGCGGAAGACAGACGGCAGAATGGTCACAACCCAATCGCTAAGGATAATCCGTCCTTGGTGCGTTTGCAACCGGGTGGCGAGTATGCAATGATGTGGTGCGAAAAAATATGGGACCGGAGGGTCTGATGGCGGATTATAAGGTTTTTGACGGGCATAACGATACGTTGCCCAAGCTACGTGAGACATCCGATTTCTTGAAGAAATCGGATGTCTTAGAGAAAGCGGATGTCCTGGAGCGTTCGGATGTCTCCAGGCACCTGGACCTGCCCAGCGCCCGCGAAGGCCGGATGATGGGCGGCTTCTTTGCCATCTTCGCCCCGGCGCCGGAAGGATCGCCGGAGCGCGAGCCGCGTTATGGTCTCTCCATTACCGAGAACGGGTACACGGTCACACCGCGCAGCCCCATTGACCCCGCATATGCGCGCGCCTTTACCCAGCGCGAGCTGGCGCAGTTGGAAGCGCTGGAAGAGAAAGCCGGCGAGCAACTCGCCGTTGTGACCGATTATGAAAAGTTAGTGCAGAACTTCGAGTCGGGTGTGTTCAGCATCGTGCTGCACTTTGAAGGGGCGGAAGCGATCGATACGGAATTGACTAATCTAGGCGATTATTACGAATTGGGGCTGCGCTCGCTGGGCCTCGTATGGAGCCGGCCCAACGCCTTCGCGACGGGCGTTCCGTTCCGTTTCCCGCACTCGCCGGACACGGGGCCCGGGTTGACCGATGCCGGGAAGCGGCTGGTTCGCCGTTGCAACGAGCTGGGCATCGTCGTCGATCTCGCGCACATCAACGAAGAAGGCTTTTGGGACGTCGCCGCGCTGTCGGACGCGCCGCTGGTGGTGAGCCACGCCGGCGCGCACGCGCTGTGCCCCTCAACGCGCAATGTGACCGACCGCCAGCTGGATGCCATCGCCGAGAGCAACGGCGTGCTGGGCATTATCTTTGAACCGCTCAACCTACGCGCGGACGGCATGCCTGACCAGGACACCTCTCTCACGGAAATCGCGCGCCACATCGATTACGTCGTGTCGCATACGGGCATCGATCACGTGGCGCTGGGCTCGGACTTCGACGGCGCGCACATGCCGGCCGATCTTGGCGATGCGTCGCAACTGCCCGCTCTCTTCGACGAGCTGGAAGGGAGAGGCTACGATCACGAATCGCTGCAGAAGATAGCCCACGAAAACTGGTTTCGCGTCCTGAGGGACACGTGGCGGGATTGAAGCAGGATAGCCGGCGCCACCGGCCCGCTATCTTATTGCTTCTGCCGCTGCTGCTCGCGCTGCCGGTCGTTGTCCTCATATGGTGGTACCAGTTTGACGGCCTCTACGGTCAGGATGCGTACGCCTACTATGGGTACGCGAGCGGGCCGCTGCGCCAGAGTTTGCCTGGTTTTGGCGCTCTCCCCCCTTTTTACTGGCCTCCTGGTTATCCTTTGCTGGTGGCAGCTAGCTCATTCGTAACGGGCATTACGCCGCTTGCCGGTCAGATTGTGAGTCTGGTGGGTGGGGGATTCGTGGTGGTGTTTACGGGGTTGTTAGCTTTCGAGTTCGGCGGCGCGAAGAGGAGGCATCCGATTTCTTGGAGAAATCGGATGTCTACGCCTGCTATCCTCGCCGCTCTCATCGTGGCGCTGACGCCGCAGCTGTGGCAGTCGAGCGCGGTGCTGATGCCGGATACGACGGCGCTGGCGTCAGCGACGTTGGGCATGTGGGCGCTGGCGCGGTATGGGCGTGTGGGGCGCGGTCGCTGGCTGGCGCTGGCGTCTGGGGCGCTCTCTTTTGCCGTGTTGACGCGCTTGGCCTACGCGCCGCTGGCGCTGCCCTGCACGCTATTCGCACTGTGGGCATTGGCCCGCCGGCCGCGGGCGGAACGGCTATTGCACGGGGTAGCGGGGATTGCAATCGCGCTGGTGGTGCTTTCGCCGCTACTGGTTTCGCTCGTACAGACATCCGGATTTGCGCAGACGTCCGATTTTGGCGACCAAGGGTCGCTTGAAGAATCGGATGTCTCTAGTGACGCACCCTTCCTCGGTAACCTAGGCGACGTGCCGTGGGACGCGCGCCACGCACTGCAGCGCGAGTTTGTGACGCCCAGCGGTCGCCAGCAATATCCGCTTGCCAACGGACTCTACTACGCGCTGACGCCGGCGCACCGTTACTATTTCACGCCGCTGTTGGTCCCCTTCTTACTTATCGGCCTGTGGTGGATGGGGAAAAGGCGCGAGCCGGCGGAAGTATTACTGCTGGCAGGGTGGCCTACCGTGATCTATCTGTCGCTGGTGGGGTATCCTTTTCAGAACTTTCGCTTTACGTTGGGCTTCTTGCCGCCGTTGGCAATTCTGGTCGCCGAAGGGATACGGGCGTTTTTTGCCACGAATTACACGAATGTCACGAATAGATCTAAAGGAAAAATTCGAAAAATTAGTGGAATTAGTGGCAGGAAGATTGTGGCATACACACTGTTGACCGGGGCATTTTTGTGGATGGCGTACGGCGGGTGGACGTTGAGCGAGCGTTTTATGGTGCGTAAGGAGGGCGAAATGGCGACGGTGCGGTGGGTGGAGGAACAGGTGGAGCCGGGGGCGCAGGTTGCGCCCTCAGCGCAACTTTATACATTTGCGATTACGCTGGCGTTTGAGCAGTATAGCGATCTCGAGGTATATGATTTGTACGGATTAAGCCCCGGTCAGATAGCGGCGCTGCTTGAGGAAAATAGGGCCGGATCTTCGCCAGCGGCGTATTTGCTGGTGGACGTGCAAAACGTGGAGACGCAGTGGGCGCAGCACGCGCCGGGCCAAAATTATCGTTGGTTAGAAGAGGAAGTAGGGCTGATGCCCCTTGGCGAGCACCGGCGGTATACACTCTTTCGTATCGAGCAGGATAATGACTATGGCCCTCCCTGATTTTCTGGTCATCGGCGCGGCGAAGGCGGGCACGGTGTCGCTGTATCACTATTTAGGCCAGCACCCGCAAATCTACATGTGCCCGGTGAACGAGCCTAATTTCTTTGCCCTTGACCGCTTTGATATTGATAGTCACTTTCGTGGGCCGGGAGACCGGGCGACGATGGAGCGGCATTGCGTGCGTAATCTGGCAGATTACGAAGCGCTTTTCGTAGACGCCGAGCCGGGCCAGCGCCTAGGCGAATCGTCGCCACTCTATCTATTCAGCGCGCACGCCCCGAAGCGCATCTATCACTATTTGCCGCAGGTGAAACTCATCGCCTTGCTACGCCACCCCACAGAACGCGCGCACGCCAACTATCGACATTACCGTGTGGCGGGCATCGAGCCGCTATCGCGATTTGAAGACGCGCTGGACGCGGAAGCGCAACGGGTGGCGCAGGGTTGGGGTCCGTGGCCCTTTTGGGCCTACCGGGCGGCCGGTGACTACGCGAGGCAACTGCAACGCTACTACGCGCTGTTCGACCAGGAACAAATCTTGATCTGTTTTCACGAGGAGTTGCGCGAAGACGCGGTGGCGCTGCTGCAAAAGATATATGGCTTTGTGGGCGTGGACAGCACGTTTGCGCCGGATACGTCTGTGCGGCACAACGTAGGAAACCGGCCCAGGCTGCGCCTTCTGCAGCGCTTGATGACGCGCCCTAACCGGCTCAAGACAACGCTGAAACGCGCGCTTCCGGAACGAGCCAGAATTGCGCTGCGCGAGACGTTGCGCGGTCTCAACGAGGCGCGGCTGGCGCTCGATCCGAACACACGGAAGCAGTTGAACCGCGCCTACCGGCCGGGCATTGAGGCGCTTGAGAGGCTTACAGACAAGGATCTCAGACGCTGGTGGGAAGAGTAGGTCCAGGGAGCCGTCACTCGACCGCAAGCACCTCCCTCAAATCCGGGAAGAATGGTCTGACCGTTCCTTCCACCCAGCCATGAAGAGTGACGGGAGCCAACGAGCAGCCGCGGCAGGCGCCAGACATGCGCACGCGCAGCATCTCGCCGTCAAAATCCACCATCTCCAGCGAACCGCCATGGAAGTACTCGATATAGGCATTCAGAATCTCGATGAGCGCCGCCATGCGCTCTTCGTCGCTGGCGTCAGGCGCCACACCACTTATTTCCGGCTTACCACCTGCAAACAATGCGGTCATGAGGACCTCCTCTGACGTGAAAAGTGAGGCTATCATAGCGCGCGTAGCACGCCCAGCGCAGTGGCAAACGTCATGAACGGCAGGTGTTGGTTGTCACGTTGGCTCGGGCGCCAACTCAGCCAGAGCCATTGGCCCCGTTGCGCGGCGTTAATCCGCGGCGCGGAATACGCATGGGTAGTTCGTAGCGGCGCACGCCGTCGAATTGGTAGAGGGCGTTCGCGACTGCACCTGCCGTGGGCACGAGGCCGATTTCGCCGACGCCTTTGGCGCCGTAAGGGCCGTAAGGATCGGGCACTTCGACGCCGATTACTTCCAACTCCGGCATTTCTTTGGCGCGCATGACGCCCATGTCGCGCAGGCGTGTGCTGTCGGGCTGTCCTCCTTCCATGGCCATTTCCTCAGTCAGCGCGTATCCCAGGCCCATGTGAATGGAGCCCTCCAGCTGTCCCTCGAACAGCGTGGGATTGAAGATCTTGCCCGCGTCGTGCGCGGCGATGACCTTATTCACAAAGCCTTTTTCCTCATCCAGGATGGCTACCTGAGTCGCGTAGCTGTAGGAGTAGTGCGTGTATACTTTGTCGGAGAGCGAGCCCGGTTTCGTTGTCCAATCCACCCTCCATATACCCGTGTATTCGCGGCCCACGAGATCGGCGAGCGACTGGGTCTCCAGATCGCGGTTGAGCTGCTTGCAGGCGTCGATGAGCGCGTTGCCCACGAGCGACGTGGCGCGCGAGGCCGTGGTCATGCCCGAGATCTGCTCGCCTACGGTGTCCACGCGAACCTCGACAATAGATGGATCGAGTCCCGTCTCGTTACAGACCACCTGCAGGGCCACGGTATTGACACCCTGCCCCATTTCCGTCCAGCCATGGTCGATGCGCACGCGGTCGGGGGCCACGATGGTAATCTTGGCCGAAGACTCGTCGGGCATGCCGTTGCCGATGCCCGTGTTCTTCAGCCCGCAGGCGATGCCGGCATACTTGGCGGCGTGGAACTGCTCCTTCACGGCGAGCAGCGTCTGGCGCACGCCCGCGCCGCCCTCGATGACCTGTCCCGTCGCCGTCATACAGCCGTCTACCAGGGCATTGTCGTAGCGTATCTGCCAGCGGTCGAACCCGCCCTTCTCACACAGTTCGTCGATGAGGCTTTCCAGGCCGAACATGGCCTGGTTGACGCCGAAGCCGCGCATGGCGCCGCAGGGGATGTTGTTGGTGTAAGCGGCAATAGATTCTACGTCGGTGACTGGAACGTGGTAAGCGCCCGTGGCGTGTCCCGCCGAGCGCTCCAGCACCTTCATACCCACCGAGGCATAAGCGCCCGTGTCACCTACGAACTTTACCTTGACGAAGGTGAAGCGCCCTTCCTCGTCACAGCCGATGGTGTAATCCATCCAGATAGGGTGCCGCTTGGGGCTCATGCGGATCGACTCATCGCGCGAGAGCCGCACCTTGACCGGCGCTTGCAGCAGATGGGCCGCCAGCGCGGCGTGGCCCTGCACGCTGAGATCCTCCTTGCCGCCAAAGCCGCCGCCGTTGGGGACCAAGCTGACGCGCACCCGTTCTTCTGGAAGGCCCAGAATGGCGGCGAGTTGCTGGCGGTCGTCGTAGATACCCTGGCTCTGCGACATGAGGTGTATGCCGTCTTCTGTGGGCACGGCGACGGCTGATTCCGGCTCCATGTACCCATGTTCAATGCGCTGCGTCTGGAAAACGCCGTGGGCCACGTGCGCCGATTTTGCCATGGCCTCTTGCAGGTTGCCGCGGTTGGTGACCGTGCGCGAGAGCTGATTGCCGCCTTCGTGGATGGCGGGCGCGTCCGGCTCCAGGGCGCGGTGCGGGTCGGTGACCGGCTCCAGAACATCGTACTCGACCTCGATGAGGTCCACGGCCTGGCGGGCGATGTCTTCCGTCTCAGCAACCACGGTGGCAAGCACGTCGCCAACGTAGCGCGTGATCTCACCCTCGCCGATCATCAGCGGCCAATCGCGGCGTATGAGCCCGTGATTGCGCTCGCCGGGTATGTCTGCGGCGGTGAGCACGCTGATGACGCCTTGCAACGCCTGTGCTTCGCTAATGTCTATGCGCAACACCTTCGCCCGCGGATGGTCGCTGAATTTGAGCGCGCCATACTGCATACCTTCCAGGCGGATGTCGTCCACGTATTCGTGCTGGCCCAGCACCAGCTTTTGCGCCTGATACTTGGGCTGGCGCGAACCGATGCGCCCGTCACTGCGCGGCGCTTCGATCTCCTCTTCTTTGTGGATGGCCTGCGCAGCGTAAAGCACGGAATCGACGATCTTCTTGTATCCTGTGCAACGGCAGAGATTGGGTGTCAGCGCCTTCTCCACGTCGGCAGCCGTCGGCTCGTGATTCTTATTGATCAGCGCGTTGGCCTGCATGACGATGCCGGGAATACAGAATCCGCACTGCACCCCGCCCTTCTCCACAAAGGCGTTGGCGTAGACCTTGCGCCGGTACTCGCCGAGGCCTTCCGTGGTCGTCACCCTGCCGCCGTCCACGCGCGACATCTTGATCACGCAGCTGAGCACGGCCTTGCCATCAAGATCGACCACGCAAGCGCCACAAGCCGCTTGCGGCGCGCAGCCGTTCTTGGCAGAGATAATGTTCTCATGTTCGCGCAAATACGTTAAAAGGGAAAGCTCCGGATCGCCCTCGTACTGCTTCATTTCACCATTCAACCAGAAGTTCACGGTCATTCTCCTTGAACCACTTAACCCTGTTGAATGGCCGGCAGACAGTGAACTTGGGGAAGATCGCTGCCTCGCCAGTGCGCCAGCCGCCAACATAGCCCACAACTTCTGGCGTGGCGATGTGTAACACATCGAAGTATTCGATTGTACGTCACGTATGATACAGGATCAGCGAATGTTTTCCAACAAAAGAAGACCGACCTCCGTTCCCTAACATGCCAAATCCCCAAAATCCAGATATCATTCCCCCGAACTCACAAACCTGCACACTTACACACTTACCATGACCCACGATCTCGTAATCAAATCCGGACGGATCATAACCGCCGCCAACGACTTCATCGCCGACATCGCCGTCGACGGTGACAAGATAGCCGCCGTCGGAACCGGCCTTCAGGGCGAGCACACCATCGACGCCGCCGGAATGCTCGTCACCCCCGGCGCCGTCGACGTTCACGTCCACATGGAAATGCCCATCGGCGACTTCACCTCCAGCGACGACTTCTTCACCGGCACACGCGCCGCCGCCTTTGGCGGCACCACCTGCATCGTCGACTTCGTCGAAACGCGTCCCGAACAGCCTATGCTCGAGGCCCTCGCCCAACGACGCCAGCTCGCCGATGCCGGCGTCGTCGTCGACTATGGCCTGCACATGACCATCGGCCCCCACGACGTCGACAAACTCGATCAGCTGCCCCACGTCGTCGACGCCGGCTGCGTCAGCTTCAAACTCTACATGGCCTACGCCCTGCGCCTCAGCGACGACCAGCTCCTCCGCGCCTTCGAAGCGATCCGCGACGTCGACGGCTGGCCCGTCGTCCACGCCGAAAACTGGGACATCATCCAGGAACTCATCCGGCGCAATCTAGAGCTGGGCAACACCACCCCCGCCTGGCACCCCCGCAGCCGCCCCGCCATTATGGAAGGCGAAGCCACCGGCCGCGCCATCGACATCGCCACACTCGCCGGCTCCCGCCTCCACATCTTCCACATCAGCTCGGCCCAGGCCGCTCAACGCGTCGCCGCCGCCCGTGCACAAGACCTCCCCGTCACGGCCGAAACCTGCCCCCAATACCTCCTGCAAACCCAGGACATCTACGACCGCCCCGGCGTCGAAGGCGCCCTCGGCGTCTGCGCCCCACCCATCCGCGAAGCCCAGGCCCAGGAAGCCCTCTGGCGCGCCCTCGGCCGCGGCCACCTGCAAGTCGTTTCCACCGACCACTGCCCCTTCACCCGCGCCGAAAAAGAAACCGGCCTCGCCGACTTCAGCCGCATCCCCGGCGGCGTCCCCTCCGTCGAAATCCGCTTCCCCGCCCTCTACAGCGAAGGCGTTCGCCTCGGCCGCATCACGCTCAACCAATGGGTTGACCTCTGCTGCACGACCCCCGCCCGCCTCGCCGGCTTCCAACAAAAAGGCGAAATCCTCCCCGGCTACGACGCCGACCTCGTCATATTTGACCCTGAACACACGTTCGAAGTTTCAGCCGGGGCGCTACACGAAAATGCAGACTGGACCCCCTACGACGGCCACACCATCATCGGCTGGCCCCACACCACCATCAGCCGCGGCCAAATCATCGTCCAGGACGGTCAATTCAAGGGCCAACGCGGGCAGGGACAATACGCCCCACGCTCGTACAAGTGAGAAATCAGATTTCTCGTAGCTACCTCTGGTAGCCGAAATCGGATTTCTTTCTCACGACACTTCCAAAGACAACATCTCCGTATTCTCAAACTCACCATCCCCCAACACCCGATACATCCCCACCCGCACCCCCACCGCCTCCACACCCTGCGGCGCGTCCAACAGATACACGTCATGCACCACCTCTCCCTCCGCCCACTGCGACGTTGGGTACCAGCCGCCAACCGGATGCCTGCTATCCGCCTGCGCCAGCACATCCTCCGGCCCCGCCGGCGGATCCGCGCTCACCAGATGCACCGCCACGCTATAATCCACATCCGTCCTCGCCTGCGCCTCCCACGCCACCGACAACGCAAGCGCTCCTCCATCTTGCCGCTCT
>CAYSMQ010000162.1:0-10109 GCA_964432035.1 uncultured Ardenticatenaceae bacterium | reverse complement strand
CGACGACGTAGAGATGCTGGACGTGGGTCGCATCACCACCAAACGGCCCGTCATTCAGGTTGATTTCGACCGCATGATGTTGGGTAAGTTTCATGAGGTGACGTTGCCTCTGTGGGGTGAAATCGGCACGGTTGCCGACCTGCTGCTGGCGCGCCTGACGCCCAAATCACGACCGGAACGGCGGGCGTACGTGGCCCGTCTGTGGCGCAACTGGCGCGCGGAGAAGGAAAAGCGGACGTGGGCAACAACGCTTATGCCTTCGGCATGTACTTCGAGGCGCAGCAGCAGCACGTGCTCATGTCCGGTTATCTTGGCTCCATCGGCTTCGCCTTCCCGGCGGCGATGGGCGCCTGGGCCTCGGCTCCCAAGCGCAAAATCATCGCGGTAGCCGGGAACGGCGGTTTTGGACAATATATGGCGGAGTTTACAACGGCCGTTAAATATGACATGAACATCACCCTGATCCTGCTGAACAATTCGGAACTTGCCAAGATCAGCCGCGAACAGCGCGGCGGTAATTTCCACGTGTGGCAAACAGATTTGCACAATCCTAACTTTGCCCAATACGCGGAAAACTGCGGTGGTCTGGGTTTGCGCGTAACACGAATGGCTGAACTAAGGCCGGCGCTGGAAAAAGCATTTGCCCACGATGGTCCCAGCCTGGTGGAAATCATCAGCACGGCCGGCCAGTTATAGTTGCAGATTGAACGTTCGTTGTTGTGGCTTTGGCTGTCCAGGCGCTACAGCGCTTTCCACGAGCCGCTTGCGCAAAGGAACTCAGCACACGCCGCTGCCCGTTTACGATGCGAGCATAGGAAGATCGAGTATGAATGATAATAAAGGAAAAAGGGCAACAAAAATCGCAGACTGGAGTAAGCTGGCCGACCGCCAGCCCCAATATGCACTGGTAGCCAATGTCGATCTGGTCGTCATCCGCTATGACGAGCAGGTATCGGTGCTATACGGCCGTTGCCTCCATCGCGGCGCTCTCTTATCTGACGGGTACATTCGCGGCGACGACCTCATTTGTGGCGTCCACAATTGGGATTATCGCTACGATAGCGGTGTCAGCGCCTACAATAACGAAGAAGCCTTACCTAAATTCACCGCGTGGGTCGATAAGACGGCCGATGCCGTTTACGTGGACGAAGCGGAGATCGCGGCCTGGGAGAAGAAAAATCCGCAACCCTTCGAGCGCGATTCTTATCTGGGACTGTATGAGAGCACGCATGGCACGGCCGCCGAACCGCACAACAAATACATCCGTAACCTGGCCAAACATGGGCTATCTGGCCATCATGGGCCGGTGTCGGCAATGGGCGTCCCTCTCACGGAGCTGCCGCGCTGGGACGATATTCAAATCCTGACGGCGCAGTTGGCGAAACGGCCGTTGCTGGATGATGTACCTGTCGGTACCGAGCTAATTATCGGCCCCGATGCCCACCAGCCGTTGCGTTTGGAAATGCCCATTTTTATCAGCGACATGAGCTTCGGCGCCCTTAGCGAAGAAGCCAAAATCGCCCTGGCTCTAGGCGCCGAACTGGCGGGCACCGGCATTTGCTCCGGGGAAGGGGGCATGCTGCCCGAAGAGCAGGCCGCCAACTCCCGCTACTTTTACGAACTCGCCTCTGGCAAATTCGGCTGGGACATCGAAAAGGTGAAAGGAGTGCAGGCGTTCCACTTTAAGGGCGGACAAGGGGCAAAGACCGGCACCGGCGGTCATCTGCCCGGCAGCAAAGTGGTGGGTAAAATCGCTCAGGTGCGCGGCCTGGCCGAAGGGCAAGACGCCGTCAGCCCGGCCACTTTTCCCGACCTGATCAGCGTCGCCGATTACCAGCGCGTCGCCGATGAAGTGAGTGACGTCACCGGCGGTATTCCTATCGGCTTCAAGCTTTCTGCCCAGCACATCGAGGCGGACATTGATTTTGCCCTGGAAATTGGCGTTGATTACATCATCCTGGACGGTCGGGGCGGCGGCACCGGCGCGGCGCCCAACCTGTTCAAAAACAACATCTCTATGCCCACGATGGCCGCCCTGGCCCGCGCCCGTCGCCACCTTGATCGACGCGGCGTTAGCGGATCAGTGACGCTGATTATCACCGGCGGTTTGCGCACCGAATCTGACTTTGTAAAAGCGCTGGCTTTGGGGGCCGACGGTGTCGCCATTGCCAATTCGGCGATGCAGGCGATTGGCTGTTTAGGGATGCGCGCCTGCCACACCAACAACTGTCCCGTGGGCATTGCCACCCAGCGCGAAGATCTGCGACGGCGGCTGGTGGTGCGTCAATCGGCCAAACAGCTGCAAACCTTCCTGGAAGCATCCGTGCACCTGATGCAGGTGTTGGCCCGCGCCTGTGGTCATAGCCACCTGAACCAGTTCAACATCCATGATTTAACCACCTGGAACCGGGATATTGCATATCTGACCGGCATTCACTACGCCGGAGTCACGCCTATTTAGGGAGTAAGTGGAAGCCCTTCACTCTAGCGTTGCTGGCTCGAAAGGCCCAGCGCCAGCCAGGCCACCGCGTAAGCCCCCGCGCCCAGCCAGAGTACCGTCGAGAAGCCGGAGGATAGGGCCACCATGACGGCAAGGACGGCGCTGATGACGGAGAAGCTGCCGTTAATGGCCCAGGCCCAGGGGGTCAGCGTCGGGTCGTGGCGCTCGACGACGCGCAGACCGCCGGCGAACGGTAGACCCATGAGATAGCCTAACGGGGCAATGGCCACAATGGAGAGCAATACGCGACCCGCGTCCGGCGCACGCAAAGCCAACGCCGCAAGCGTCTCAAGCAGGAAAGGATAGAGGGCAACCGCCAGCACCAGCGCGCCAAGGGCCCACGACAAGCGCCACCGTCGCACGGTGAGGCTGCCCAGACCCGAAAAGAGAAGAACCGAAAAGAGGACGACGGCGAGAGCGGTGACCGGCTCGTCCAGCACCAGAATGAAGCGCTGGGCGAGGGGCACTTCCACGAACAGAAAGCCCAGGCCCAGGCCGGCGAAGTAAAGGAAGATGCGCAAGCGCCAGAAGCGCAGGGGCGACCGGCGCCGCTTGCCCCCGCTACCGCCACGCCACAGCAGCGGGCCAAAGATGAGCAGGGCCGAAGCCAGGGCCACCAGCAGCAGCAGGGCCACGAGCACAAAGTAACCACTGCCGCCGAAGGGCTGCCACGTGAGGCCTAGCGTGGCAAGAATTTCGGGCGTCTGCCGCCACTTAAAGAAGTGAAAGAAGAAGGGACGGTCGTCGGTGGCGGGGCGGATGTCGAAACGATATTCCTCGTATGTGGCTTGCGGCGCGAGGAGGATGTCGCGAAAGAGAGCGTGGTACGCAGGCGTCGGCAACAAGTTGAAGCGGTTCAAGTCATCCTGGCTAATGCCCGGAAAGAAGACGGCGTCGAAATTGCGGTCCTGAAAAAAGGCCAGCGTGGCCTCGATCTCTTCGTCTGTAAAGGGACGCGGGCCGGCGAGGAAGGTCATGGTGCGCATCGTGCGGTAGGCGATGACGTGGCGGGCGGGGTCGCGGCCCTGATCGCGCAGCGCCTGGGCTAACATGGCAAACGTACGCCCCGATTCGCTGGGTGGCGTCTGCAGCCAGCGGGTGACGACCAGCAGACCGTCGTCGTCAAGGGCGCTCAGATAGTCGCGCAACGCTTCGACGGTGTAGGTGTAGTTTTCGGTGAGGCTGTAGGCGCCGGAGGTGACGGGCCGGTGCGGATCGGTGAGGGCGGCGACGATGAGGTCAAAGTTGCCCGTTCCCGCCGTCTGCGCCGCCTGGCGGGCAAAGACGCGCCCCGATTGTTCTAGGACTGTGACGCGCGTGTCGTCATAGAGACCGGCGGAGAATTGACCGTACTCCTGGCGCACGGTTTCCAGGACCAGGCCGTTGTCGTCCACGGCAGTCACATGTTCCGCGCCGCCTGCCAGGGCCAGCAGCACGTCGAGGCCCGCGCCGGACTCCAGGACCAGGGTGCGCGCGCCGGGCCGCAGGCGATAGGCCAGGCCCTGCGGCATGGCATCGGCCAGTTCGGCCGCCTGCTGGGAGTCGGGCGACAGATTACTGATAGGCATCATGCTATCCCCGTCCAGGAATAGGCCTGCTTGCCGGGGAAGGGGCGCCTGCGCCAGTAGGCTGAGCCCGGGCATAACGTGGATGGTATCGCTTTCCACAACGTCCACGCGCGCGCTCGCGCTCCATCGGGTCAGCGTATGGCGGGCGTCGAGCGATTGCGAAAGAACCGAGAGTGATTTGTAGGGAGATAGCTGCAAGGCCATGAAATCAGGGCGCAGAATGGCCAGCGCGAGACCGCCAATGGCCATGATGAACAGGCCAGCCGTCATAGGCTTCGCAATCGGCGACGATCTTTTTTGGTAATTGGACGCCACAAACAGCAGCCCCGCCACCGCGCCTAGCGCCGCGGCGAACATGGTCGTCCCTTCGCCGCCGAAGAGGGCCAGGGCCGGCAAGCTGCCCAGGCTTCCCGCGGCCGATCCCACCAGATTGGCGCCATATACCAGGTGCGAACGGTCGCTCTGCCCGGCGACCATCAGTTCGCGACCGGTGACCAGGCCGGCAAAGACGAAAGGCAGCGCCGCCGCCAGAAAGTAGAGGGCCAGAAAGAAGGCCTGCCGCCCGTCCCAGGCGATGCTGAAAGAGTCGAATGGCAGGGTGTTAATGATCAGGAAGGCCAGGAACGTGCTGGCGCCGAAGCCCAGGCTGAACCAGGCCGGAGCGCCAGAATTAGCCCGGAACGCGCCCGACCGCCGCCGCGCCTGCACACTAAGAATAGAACCGCTGGCGCCGGCGCCGAGTAGCGCCAGGCTGATGGCCATGAATGCGAAGTGGTAGAACTGCTGCACGGCGAAAAGGCGCAGGAGGGCCAGCTCCAGGAGGAACATGGCGGCGGAGAGGACGACGATTGCCAGATAGTAAAGCATCTCGGCTAAATGATACCGCCACATGAAGACGCCCGCGAGGCGTGGCTCTACGATCGATCGCCGACCTCTTGTCTGCCGAAGAGACATCCGATTTCTCAAAGCTACCTTTGGTAGCCCACCTTTGGTAGCCCACCTGCGGTAGCCGAAATCGGATGTCTGGCATTCGTCAAAGCAACTTCACCAGTTCGAATCCGCAACTCTGCGAGCAGTTTTCCGTATTACTTCATGTACGATATACTAGCCAATTGCGCTTCGCCGGTTATGGTCCAGTAAACGTTAATGGGTGACTCCCCACAAGTATCCAATATGAAGATTTCGAAGCATTCCAGACGGGTATCCACGCTTGTCACTTTGTTAATTGCCGTCCTTATGATGACTGCCTGCACCGCGCCGGGAGAAGAGGCCGAGGGTCCGGCTTTGGAATCCTGCCGTCTGGCGGGGATGGTAGACGCCGAATGTGGCAGCATCACCGTTCCCGAGAACCGCGCCGATCCGGGCGGGCAGACCATTGATATCCATTTCGCGGTCCTTGCCGCCGAAAGCAGCATCGCGGAGCCGGATCCGGTTTTCATGCTTGCCGGCGGGCCCGGTCAGTCGGCCGTTGAGGTCTATCCGTTGGTGCTGGAGTTTTTTGACACCTTGCGTCAGAACCGCGACATTGTGCTCGTGGATCAACGCGGGACAGGAGAATCAAACGCGCTGGCCTGTCCCGCGGTGCGCGAATTACCGCTAGACAGCAGCGAGGAAGACGTTACGGAGACGCTGGAGTCCTGCCGCGAGGAGCTGTCGCAAGAAGCGGACCTGACGCAGTACATCACAGATATCGCTATGCAGGACCTGGACGACGTGCGCCAGGCGCTGGGCTACGAAGAGATCAATCTTGTGGGTGGCTCTTACGGTACCCGCGCCGCGTTGCGCTACATGGACCTGTTCCCCGATCGCGTGCGCACGGCGGTGCTCAACGCTGTGGTTAGCGAAGAGCTGGTGTTGCAGTTGCAGGCGCCCGTCGACGGGCAGCGGGCGCTGCAGTTGCTGTTTGAACGATGCGAACAGGACGCGGCGTGCAGCGAGGCCTTTCCGGACTTTGAAGCGACGTTCCAGGACGTGCGCACGGGATTAGAAGGGGGACACGAGGTCACGTTGCGGCACCCTATAAGCGGCGAGCGAGAAACGCTGACGTTGGAGCAGGATGATTTCATGCAGGGTGTTTTCTCCCTGCTATACAGCCCAGAGCTGGTATCGTTGCTTCCTTATATGGTGCAACAGATCTCAGAAACCGGCGATTATGGACCGCTAACGGCGCAGATGATCGCGCTTACGGCGGATGTGCGCAGCTACCAGGGTATGTTCTACGCCGTGGCCTGTAGCGAAGACGCGCCGCTCATCGATCCAGGTCAGGCGGCGGAGACGCGGGGAGATAGCCCCTTCCCCCTGGTCGGCGAGGATCTGGTGGAACAGTGTGAGAATTGGCCGCGGGCAGAGGTGCCGCCCGCTTTCCGCGAAGAGGTGACCAGCGACATTCCGACGCTGCTGCTGTCGGGTGAAGCGGATCCTATTACGCCGCCGCGCTACGCTGAACAGGTGGCGGAAGATTTGAGCAATAGCCGCCACATTGTGCTGCCCGGCTATGGACATGACATCATGCTCGCCGGCTGCATGCCCTCGGTCGTGACCGAGTTCATCAGCGCGGGAACGGTCGAAGACTTGGACACGAGCTGTGTAGAAGAGATCGTGCCGCCGCCGTTTTTTGTGAGTGCGACGGGGCCCAGACCATAAACGCGGAGTAATCACATGATAGAAGTCACCAACCTGAGCAAATCATTCGGACCCGTCGAAGCGGTGCGCGAGGTTTCTTTTTCGGCGCCGAATGGAAAGATCACGGGCTTGTTAGGACCCAACGGGGCGGGGAAGTCGACGACGATGCGCATGATCGCCGGCGTACTGCAGCCGGACGGCGGGCGTGCCACGGTTGACGGCATTGACGTACAGGAAGATCGCGTGGCGGCTCAAAAGCGCCTGGGCGTGTTGCCCGACAAGCGTGGCCTTTACCAACGACTCACGAGCCGCGAGAACGTCGCCTACTACGGACGGTTGCACGGCCTGAACGGCGCCCAACTGCACGAGCGCGTGGACTATCTTCTCGACCTGTTGGACATGGAGGAGATTGCCGAGCGCCGCACCGAAGGGTTCTCTACGGGGCAGAAGGTGAAAGTGGCCATTGCGCGCGCACTGGTTCATGATCCGCCCAACATGATGCTGGACGAGCCGACCGTGGGCCTGGACGTGATGAGCACGCGCGCCATGCGACAGGTGATCCGCCAGCTGCGCGAAGAAGGACACACGGTGCTATTCTCCAGCCACATCATGCAGGAGGTAGCGATGCTGTGTGACAACATTGTGATCATCGCCCGCGGCCGGGTGGTGGCACAGGGCTCGCCGGACGAGCTGCGCGGACAGACCGGCGAGGCAGATCTCGAAGACGCTTTTGTGAGCATCATTGGAACTGAAGAGGGATTAGAATGACGCTGCGCGCGATCTGGACTGTTATCCACAAAGAACTTACGGATAATCTGCGCGACCGGCGGTCGGTGTTTAACGCGCTGCTCAGCGTACTGATGAACCCCATCCTCTTTATCGTGCTTTTTGGCTTCCTTAACCGCACCATTTCCGAACAGGCCACGCAAACGCTAGAGCTGCCCGTCATCGGCGCGGAGCACGCGCCTAATTTGGTGCAGTTTCTCGATCAGCAGAACGTCGATATTTTGCCGCCGCCGGAGGATGCGGAAGCGGATCTGCTGGCGGGCGACGTGGACGTGGTGCTGATCATTCCGGAGGAATATGCAGAGCAATTTGAAGAAGGCCGCCCGGCGACGGTAGAAGTGATGCGTGATGAGTCCAATGAAGGCGCCGGTGTGCTGGTAAATCGCACGGAAGGACTGTTGCGCCAGTATAGCCAGCGCACGGCAAGTCTACGCCTGCTGGCACGCGGGGTGAGCCCGGCGACAAGCCAGGCGGTCGTTATTGCCGACGTCGACGTCTCGCCCCAGGCGCGGGGCGCGGCAGGCACGGTGCTCAACCTGTTGCCGGTAATTATGTTCACGGCGGCCTTTCTGGGCGGGTTCTACATGGTCGTGGACATGACCGCGGGCGAGAAAGAGCGCGAGTCGTTGGAGCCACTGTTGCTCAATCCCGCGCCGCGCTGGACGTTCGTCATCGGCAAATATCTGACGGCGTTGACCTTTACAACGTTTGGCACCGCGCTGGCGACGTCGGTTTTCCTGATCTTGCTGCGCGTACCCCTGGTGCAGGAATTCACCAACATTCGCGTGTCGGTCGACTCTGCGGAGATTGTGACGGCCGTATTGATCGTGGCGCCGGTAATCTTCATGGCGGTGGCCCTGCAGATGCTGATCGCCTCTTATACGCGCAACGTGAAGGAGGCGCAGACCTACACGCAGATCCTTTCGCTGGCAGGCTTCATGCCCGCACTGTTTCTGTCGGTGCTGCCCATCCGCGACCAGGCCTGGATGTACTTTGTGCCGACCATTGGGCAAGTGTTCCTGGTGCAAAAGGTGATGCGCGGAGAGGCGCTGCCGCCGTTTGACGTAGCGCTTTCGGTAGGAATCACGCTGCTCATCGGCGTCGCGGCCCTAATCGGGGCCATTCGGCTTTATGAGCGAGAGGATATTGTGTTGGGGGCGTGATTAAGATGCTAAACTGGTGATAACCGCCGATGCAACAGTTTCCTCATGGTTGAGGGGCACGGTTAAACGTATAATAGGAGAAAGTAAACGAGTCCTTTCGGGGTGACGAGATGGTAATAGATCGTATTGAGATCAATCCAAATGTCATGCTGGGTAAGCCTGTAATTCGCAACACGCGTATTCCAGTGGAGTTGATCATTCGCAAACTGAGCGAAGGAGCCACTGAAGATGACTTGCTCGACGCCTATCCCCGGCTTACCCGTGAGGATATTCGGGCGGCCCTGGCCTTTGCCGCCGATTGGATGGCTCAGGAGACAGTAGTCGTTTCCGGAGCCTGAGTCGGTGGCGGCGAACACGTATTTGCGCTTCCTTGCCGACGAGAGCTGCGACTTCAGCGTCGTGCGCCAGTTGCGGAAAGCAGGCTACGATGTCGAGGCTGTTGCAGAGTACATCAGTCGGTCGGATGATCGCGAGTTGATAGACATGGCGTCACGGGACGAGCGGATTCTCCTGACCGAGGACAAGGATTTTGGCTGGCTTGTCTATGTCAGCGAGGCTCAATCGTCTGGAGTAATACTCATCCGTTTTCCGGGAAATGCTAGAAGTCGTTTGGCCAGTACAATTGTTGGGTTGGTGACAGAGCGAGCCGATGTACTCAGGGGATCTTTCGTAGTCGTTCAGCCTGGTTATATCCGAATTCGGCAGCGCCCAGGCTAGTTGGAGACACGTTCTAGTATATAATTCCTTGCAAACTTGGACGCCGACCGGGGAGCCTTAAAACAGGAGGAACAGTGAACACATTACGCCGCATTCTGGGGGTCCTGGTCATGATCGCCGGGATTCTTGGTCTCGTGCTCAGTATCGCAGGGTTGGTGGGCGTGTGGATCTATAAGCCGGCGGTCGAAAGTTCGGCGACGACGACAATCGATACCCTGCATGTGAGCATTACCACCAGCCAGGAAGCGATGGGCGTCACCGAGGAGGCGCTCAGCGCCACGGTCGATAGCCTGGACGCCCTGACAGATATGCTCGCGGCGACGGCAACATCGGTTGAGGAAACTGCGCCTGTCATCGAGCAGGTGAACACCATGATGGGCGAGAACTTGCCCTCTATTCTGCAATCAGCCAGCGATTCACTGGCCTCGGCGCAAGAAGCTGCCGTCGTCATGGACAGCACGGTGCGCTCTTTAGAAGCTTTCCAGGTAGCGATGGGCGGCGTGCCTTTGCTCAGCGGGTTTGTGGACGTTCCGGCAGGTACGTACGATCCGGAAAAGCCCATGGCCGAATCGCTGGGCGAGGTAGCGGACGATTTGGAAAGTCTGGCGCCTATGTTCGTGCAGATGTCTGAAGACATGGACAATGCCGACGATAATTTGGAGACGATCCAGAGCAGCCTGTCCCTGATGTCCGGCAACGTGGAGCGCATCTCCGAGAGCCTGACTGAGTACGAGGAGATGGCGGCGCAGTCGC
>CAYSMQ010000161.1:0-10120 GCA_964432035.1 uncultured Ardenticatenaceae bacterium | reverse complement strand
CGTTCTTTGTGCTGGATACGGACAATCCGTATCGCACGTTGGAGGTCCGCGCCCGAGCGGAGATCGAACCCGACCCCGATTATGCCTTTGCCGACAAACTTGGCGCCAAATATGGGGACGCCGATCTCCGCGAAATGGACGGCCCGGGCGCCACGCGCGTGGTCGTCTCGCTCGAGCCGGTCAAAGTAAATACGTATGGTGATTGAAACGGCGGCGCGGGACGCACCGATCACCACCGAATAGGCGACCGTTGCCGCGATTTTTGCCAACGGCCCGAGCGCATGCAAGGCACATCAACCCCAAACAGGTTCTTCATAATTTGTACATAGATGCCGGCTATGCTGGAAACGAGTTGGAAAAACTTTGAAAACCCGCATGGAGGTATCTGATGAAAAAGTTGTGGAAAATAACCGGCATCGCCGTCGTTCTGGTCATGGCTCTGGCGCTCATGGGCGCTGTTTCGGCATACGCCCAGGGACCAAATCCCGACCCGGGCGCTCCGCGCCTGGGCCCCTGCCACGAGGCGGGTCTATTGGACGTCGATCAAGAAGCGATGCACTCGGCCATCGCCGACGCGCTCGGTATGAGTGTGACCCAGTTTGAGGCCGCCCGCGCCGACGGGATGCCGCTCTATCTGATCGCCCAAGAGCAGGGCGCAGACATCGAGGATGTGCGCCAGGCTATGCGTGACGTGCGTGAGGCTGCCATAGAGGAAGCGTTGGCAGCGGGCACGATTACGGAAGACCAGGCCGAGTTGCTACAATCCCGTCCGGGGCCCGGCGGCTACGGATACGGTTATGGATTCGGCCGGGGGCAAGGGCTGCAGGGTCAGGGACGTCAGTTTAGAGGCCGTGGTTTTGGGTACGGCAATGGATATGGACCCGGTAACGGCTTCGGCTTCGGGCGCTGAGAAATCGGATGTCTTTTCTGCGGCATAAGTAGCTTGACTTAGGTCTAGAGACATCCGATTTCTTGCATGGTTTGCCCGACAAGCGCTGAGAAATCGGATGTCTTCTTCTGAGATATGAGCAACCAGACTCAGGACTAGAAACATCCGGTTTCTTGAAGTGGGAAGTCCATTCCTAGGACCAACACACTTTCTTCACGATTTCTTCATCGTTTTGCGTTAGACTGGGTCTATGAGCAAGACGATTTTGATTGCGGACGATGAAGAGCGGCTCGTTTCATTAGTGCGAGCCTATCTGGACCAGGAAGGCTTTCACGTGGTCACGGCGCGCAACGGGCGGGAAGCGTTGTTCGTTGCGCGGGAGGCAAAACCAGATCTGATTGTCCTTGATCTGATGATGCCTGAGATGGATGGCTACGAATTTATGCGCCTGCACCGGCAAGAGGACAATACCCCCATTATTGTGCTCACGGCGAAAGTTGAAGAAACAGAGCGTGTGCTGGGGTTAGAGCTGGGCGCGGACGATTATGTGACCAAGCCGTTCAGCCCGCGAGAGCTGGTGGCTCGCGTGCGCGCCGTGTTGCGTCGCAGCGGGCAAAGCGCGCCCAGAGCCGACGTGCTGCGGGCCGGAAATATCACCCTCGACCGCGAGGCGCACTTGGTGACGGTCGACGGTTCTGTTGTCGATCTGACCCCGTCGGAATTTGACCTGCTGAGCACGCTAATGGCTACGCCGGGGCGCGCTTTTTCGCGATTAGAACTACTGGATCGCATCCAGGGCACAGCCTACGAAGGGTACGAACGCACCATTGATGTACACGTGAAAAACTTGCGGGCAAAGATAGAGAAGGACGCGCACAAGCCACGTTACATTGAAACCGTCTACGGCGTGGGCTACCGCTTTGCCGCCGAGAAAAGGGACTGAACCGGTGGATTGGGCATGGGCGCCCGCCGCGGCCCAGATTGAACCATGCGCTCTCTGACATTTAAGCTGATCATTGCCTTCCTGATCGTCAGCCTGGTGGGTACAGTGCTACTGGCGCTGGTCATGGGACGTATGACGGAGAGCGAGTTCGGCAGCTATGTGGTGGCTCAGGAGCAAGAAGCGCTGGCCGGCCGCCTTGCCGACTATTACCGGCAACAAGGTAGCTGGGAAGGCGTGGCTCCGCTACTTCAAGGTGGGCAATTTGGGATGGGCCCCGGCGCCGGTAGGGGTTCGGGACCGGGCGCCGGGCAAGGGCGCGGACCCGGACGCAACCGGGCCGCATTGCTCGATACCACGGAAACCGTCATTGTGGGCGGCATGGGCTACCAGGCAGGGGATCGACTTCCAGCCAGCGTCGTGGAAAGTGGGACGCCAGTGATTGTCGACGGTGAGCAGGTAGGAACCGTCATCCTGGCGCGAGGCGCACCGGCTTTGACAGCGGCGGGCACGGCATTTCTAGAACGCATCAATTTCATGCTGATCATCGCCGCCCTGGGCGCGACTGTGGCGGCCCTCCTGCTGGGCGCACTTCTGGCGCGCACGCTGACGCAACCGCTGCGCGAACTAACCACAGCCACGCATGCGGTAGCCAACGGCAATCTGGGGCGGGCAGTACAGGTACGCTCCCAGGATGAACTGGGGCAATTGGCCTCCGCCTTTAATCAGATGAGCGCCGATCTGGCGCGGGCTCAGGAACGGCGGCAGCAGATGACGGCCGATATCGCACACGATCTGCGCACGCCGGTGAGTATTATTCAGGGACACGCCGAAGCCTTGCAGGACGGCGTGTTGCCGGCAAACGAAGAGACGTTCGCCCTGATCCACGACGAGGCGTTGCGCCTCAATCGCATGGTGGAAGATTTGCGCACGCTATCGCGCGCCGAAGCAGGGGAGTTAGAGCTATTAAAAAGGCCGGTGCAGGTAGGTCGCTGGCTTCAGGGCGTAGTGGAGGCGCACAGGCCGCGCGCGGTGCAGCGCGACGTACATCTTGAGACGCAGATCGACGGCAGCAGTACAGTCCTGATGGATGCTGATCGCATGACGCAGGTATTGAGCAATCTGCTGGATAACGCTTCGCGCCATACACCGGCAGCCGGGACGATCACCGTGGGGGCTCGGCGCCATGGAGCGAGCGTTGAGATATACGTTCAGGATTCAGGGCCCGGCATCGCGGAGGAGGATCTTCCCCACCTCTTCCAGCGCTTCTATCGCGGCGACAAAGCGCGGCAGCGGCATGAGGGCGGATCGGGGCTGGGCCTGGCTATCGCGCGCTCCGTCGTGGAAATGCACGGGGGGCAAATCTGGGCCGCGAATGGAGCGGGAGGCGGCGCTGTTTTCACTGTGTCGCTGCCGGTAGACGGTTAGCGACCGGACTCTGGACACCACGCGCGGGTACGTGCTACGCTTCCAGATAGATGCGCCCACTGCTACCATCTACAGTAATCGTCTGTCCGTCGGCGATACGGCGCGTCGCACCGGTCACGTTGACGACGGCAGGTAAGCCATACTCGCGAGCCACGATCGCGCCATGCGAAAGCTGTCCGCCAACTTCAAGTACCAGACCGCTAATAATAGAGAAGACGGGCGTCCACCCGGGATCCGTGGCCCGCGTCACAAGGATTTCGCCGGGTTGCAGTCGCGATGCATCGCCGGGTGCGTCAATAACCCGCGCCAAACCCTGCACGCGCCCGGCGCTGGCGGGCACACCACTAAGCGCCTGCTCGTCGTCGTCCAGCGGCGCCTCCAAGGGAAGCCCATCCTCGTCGAGCACTTCAGGTAACGGCCGGTCGAACCAATGCTCATAGGCCAGACGGCGCTGAGAGACCAACTCTCTAAGCTGTAGACCGTTGAGTTCGGCAGTGGCGCTCATGTCTCCGGTTTTGTGCAAGGCCAACACGGCTTCGATCTCGGGGATCAGCAGGAAAAAGAAATCAAGCGGGTCGGCCAGCCAACCACGCCTGGCCCAGCGACGACCCAGCGTAGCATAAATGTGTCGCATGGGCAGCAAGAGCTTAACCAGAAAATGTTGGCCATTGTCGCGCAGGCGCATGAATCGACGCAAGCGACGCAATGATCTGCGGAAATAGGCCATCTGCAACGGATTGAGTTTGTCTGCGACGAGGGCCAGAGCCTCCTCGCGGAGACGAATCTGTTTGGTCTCGGCAGCCCGAGGATCGATCGCCTCGCCAGACTGCAAATACGTAGCGATCGTGGCAATGACTCGTTCGGGCGCCTCTATCCAGCGAGGATATAGCCATTCCGCTTCGCTCATGCAGCGATGTCCGTGGCGCTGCAAAAAGCGGTCAAGGAATGCCAGGAAGGGCGCCGCTGCCGGCTCCTCGTGCAGTTGTGCCAGCGTTGCCGCCGGGTCGTCGTCCAAGAATAGCGACGTAAGACCTGCCCGGCGCACCTCATTGGCCATACGCCACAGATCCGGCACAATTTCGGCAGCAATCACGCCTTCGAGGCCCGCAGTAAGATCGTAAATCAGATCTTTTCGGTCTAACCAGCGTTCGAGAAGGGATTCCACGGTTCCAAAAGCGGTCGTGGTCGTGGAAGTGACGTTGGCATGATAGACCATATAGGTCATCAGCCGCTCATACCATGTCGTCTGCGCTTCCCGCCACAACGCCGTATCGTCCAACGTCTCGATCTGCCGCATCATGAATTGGTCGACCAGTGCATCAATCTTCTCGAAATCCCCTTCAAACTTGCGCGCGTTTCGTTCCCAACGGATCGTCAAACGTACGACGAGTGGCAAGCGTCGCAGAAAAGTCAGCCATTGCCAACGGTCCTGTTCCTCGGTGATGAATTCGGGATTGGCCAGGGAAGATGCCGCCATCGAAGCGGGCATGCCGTATCCCTCGCTAAAGAGGTGGATCAAGGCGCCTTCGTTGAAGTAGACGCGACCGTAAGCGCGCCGCGCCCAGGAGATACCTTGGAGAAGCGACGGTGGCAATCCGGCAAAGCTGTCGCGCATGTTGCGGTTAAGCATTAGCTCCGCTGTAGACCACGTAAAGGGTGTTACCGGCTCGGGCCAACGCTCGCCTACGTCGGCCTGAGTCCAACGATCGAAGGGCTGCGGCGCAGGCGAAACCGGCGGCCAGTTATCGTCACCGGGTACGACAGTGGCAGGATCAAGGGTGGTAACAGGACGAGACTGGAGAATGTAGATGCGACCACCGGCCAGTGCCCATTCGACATCTTGAGGAACACCGAATAGCGCCTCAATATCGCGTCCAAGTTTGGCCAAAGTAGCAGCGGCATGGGCGTCAAGGCTGGGCTTTGCCCGACGCTGCGGCTCCACGTCACGTTCAGCCGTACTTCCTGCCAGAGGCACGCTCATTATCGCTTTGTCGCCCAATTCTAACTGCTTAATGCTCCCGCTCTGCCGATCGAGGACAAGGGTGTCAGGATTGACTTTGCCGGCCACGAGAGCTTCGCCAAGGCCCCAAGTCGCGTTTACCAGCATCTCTTGCCTCGCGCCAGAGACCGGATTGACAGTGAATAGCACTCCGGCGCTTTCCGCAGGCGCCATCTCCTGAACGATAACGGCAAGCGCAACATCCTCGGGCCCGATGTTGCGACGCGCACGATAAGCCATGGCTCGTGCAGTCCATAAGCTGGACCAGCAGGCCACGACGGCGCGGAGCAAGGAGTCAACACCCTGCACGTTGAGGTAAGTATCTTGTTGCCCGGCAAAGCTGGCATCGGGCAGGTCTTCGGCCGTCGCCGAAGAACGCACGGCGACGGGCGTCTGATTACCCATTTCCCGGTAAGCTTGCGAGATTGCGGCACGAAGCTCATCAGGCACCGAAGCCTGTTGAAAAGCGTCGCGAATCGCATCGGACGCTGGTGCGTAAGCGCCAGGCGCATCAGGCTCCAAATCCTGGATGTTTTGCAGGATGATGGGCATCAGATTGTTGCTTTCTACGAAAGATAGATAAGCAGGCGTCGTGATTACGAACGCCGGCGGCACTGGAAAACCGGCCGCGAACAGGCGATGGAGATTAGCGCCTTTGCCTCCCGCCCGGCGCAGGTCTAGATGGTTCGATGAAAGGGGTAAGATTGTGTCAGTCATGTCACTTCAGTGATCTTAGTACACCGGCAAGTAGCCAGCCGTCTTGAGAAAATGCGCGAGCCGCCATTATATGAGATGCATCGCCCCCAGGCGAAAAGCACGGATATTAGCCCGTAAGCTAATTACAGTATACTATCGTAGAGAGTCACGAATCACGTATAATCGATCCGTATCCAGATGTGTTGCCAGTAAAGAGAGGGGTTGGCAGTCTGCACAGGAGGCATTCAGTGGCACAGGAGCTTCACGTTGTTCAGCGTATGCAAAATAGAGTGACAGGGTGGCAGGAAGCGGCCGATCGGCGCGCGGATTTCTTGCATTGTTACATGTTGATGACCGGGAACATGCTCGAGGCGCTAGAGGCGGGCGAGTTTGAAGACCGGGAATGGGTCAACCGGCTGCTACACCGCTTTGCCGATTACTACTTTGAGGCCCTAGACGCTTATGAGCAAGATAGAGAATCGGCGCCGGCTGTGTGGTGCACAGCGCATGACGCGACGCTGGCAGACGGACATAGGGCCGTTCAGCGCGTCTTCCTTGGGGTAAATGCACACATCAATTATGATCTGGTGTTGGCGCTGGTAGACATGCTGCAACCCGAATGGTCCACTGCGGATGAGATGCTGCGCCAGGTGCGTTATCGGGATCACTGTCATGTAAACGAGATAATTGCGCGCACCGTTGACCGCGTGCAGGATGAGGTGGTTGAGGACGAAGAACCGCTCATGGACGTCGTGGACCATCTGTTCGGGCCTCTAGATGAGTGGGCCATCGCCTGGCTGATTCGCCGCTGGCGGGATGAAGTGTGGCGCAACGCGATACGCTACATACATGCGCCAGAAGATGAAGCTCGCGCCACCCTGCGCAAAAAGTTTGAAGCGAGAACACTAAGGCGGGCAGAGGCTATTATCCTGGGTAAGGATCTGCGTCGTATCTTGCCGCAACCCGCGTATAGCTCCTGACATATACGAGGAATCGAGGTCGTGAACAAAACAAACAAGATGTTAGCCGGAGGCGCGGCGGGTCTGGCAACGCTGATCGGCGCTGCATGGGTCGGTTTACAAGTCAAACCCGCTCCGTTTCCACCCATCCCCGATCATACACCATCTCTGGCGTACGTGGCGCTGCCCGATGATCTTCCACAGCCGGTGGCGCGCTATTTTCGCACGACGGTGGGCGAGAAAATTCCCGTTCTGGACACGGCGGTGATCAGCGGGCGGGCCACCTTGCGCTTTGGCGGCATTCCTTTCCCCTCACGCTTTCGTTTCTCGTATGAGCTGGGACGCAGCTACCATCACAACATCGAGACAACTATCTTTGGCCGGCCGCTTCTAAAGGCCGACGAAACCTACGCTGATGGCGCGGCGCGCCTGGTGTTGCCCTTTGGCGTGACCGAAAACGAGCCCAAGGTAAATATGGCGGCAAATCTTGGCCTGTGGGGCGAGGCAATCTGGACACCTTCAGTGCTAGTCACGGACCCCCGCCTGCGTTGGGAAGCGATAGACGAGACGACGGCGCGGCTGGTCGTACCCTTTGCCGGGAGAGAAGACAGCATACGCTTTACCTTCGACCCCAAGACCGGGCTAATGGTGGACGGCCTGGCGCAACGCTATCGCGACGCCGGCGACGAACGTAAGCTGCCATGGCGTCTGGCGCCGCTGGGTTGGCGGACGTTCCATGGCATGCAGATACCGAGCCCGGCTTCAGTGCATTGGCTGGACCAGACACAGCCCTGGGCCATATTCTACCTGGAGGACGTACGCTATAACGTCCCTGTTTCGCCGCCGTTGTGAGGCAGTGAGCGTCACGGTATACTGGCGACGTATGAGCCGGGCGATGTTCCGTTTCTATGCCGAATTGAACGCCTTCTTGCCGCCGCGGCATCGGCAGCAGGATATCGCCTTCCCCCTGAACGGACGCACGGCGGTAAAACATCCCATCGAAGCGCTCGGCGTGCCACATACCGAAGTCGAATTAATCCTGGCAAATGGCGCGCCGGTCGAGTTTTCGTATCTTCTGCAGCCGGATGACCGCGTCGCCGTCTACCCCGTTTTTCACACTTTGAACGTAGAAAGTGATTGGCGTGTGCGTCCGCCTCTAGCGCGCCCCGTGCGCTTTTTGCTGGATGTGCACCTGGGGCAACTAGCCACGTATCTGCGCTTATTGGGTTTCGACGCCGTCTATCGCAATGACTTCGAGGACGAGGCGCTTGCGGCGCTGGCAGAGGAAACGGGTCGCGTCTTGCTCACGCGCGACCGCCGGCTCCTGATGCGCAAGCAGATCACCTATGGTTTCTGTCTGCACACGCGCGATCCAGAGGAACAGGTGCGGGCCGTGTTGCGGCGTTTTGAGCTACACGATGAATTTGATCCCTGGCAACGGTGTCTGCGCTGCAACGGCGAGCTGCAAGTGGTGAGCAAAGAAGCCGTCCTGGATCAGCTGGAGCCGAAGACGCGCCGCTACTACGATGAGTTTCACCGCTGTCCGGACTGCGGGAATGTGTACTGGAAGGGATCTCATTATCCGCGTATGCGCCGTTTCATTGGCCGCATGCGCCGGCCGGCGGGGGTCCACAGCGAAGATGGCGCCTGACCAAGCGGATACGGCGGCGTGGCAGGGCTGGAAGCCGGCGCCAGAAGCGCCGTCCTTGGACGGCGATGAAATACAGATCTGGCGCGTGGCGTTAGAGCGGAGAGCGCCAGAGGTGACGGCGCTGGAGCAGTGTCTGGCAGCGGACGAGCAGGTGCGAGCGGACCGTTTTCGCTTTGCGCGTGACCGCCGGCGCTACGTCGTGACTCGTGGCGTGTTGCGCACGTTGTTGGGGCGCATGCTGGATGTGGCGCCCACGGAGATCCGGCTGCAGTATGGACCGGAGGGCAAACCCTCGTTGTCGCCGGCGCACGGCAACGTCGCCAAAGCGTTGCAGTTCAACGTAGCCCACTCGCGCGAAGTCGCGCTCTTGGCGCTGGCGTGGGAAACGGCGCTTGGTGTGGACGTGGAGTACATTCGTGAATTGAGTGATGCGGAGCAAATCGCGCGACGTTTTTTCTCGGCGCAGGAGGTGGCGTCCTTTCTGGCGACCCCTGCCGAACAGCGACGAACGGCGTTCTTCCGCATCTGGACGCGCAAAGAAGCGTTTATCAAGGCCACGGGCAAAGGGCTCTCGCAACCCTTGGGGGCTTTCAATGTCATGACAAGGGGCGGCCATGGGCTGCAGTATGTGCAACTGGACGGTAGGCAGACGCGCTGGCGCCTGTGGGACCTACCCGCGGGCGCGGAGTACGGCGCAGCGCTCGCAGTTTGGGCTCAGAAAGAATCGTTCACACTCAGACGTTACCGCTACGATTAGCGATCGCGTAATGTCTGCCGCAACCCTTCTTCAAGCGAATATTTGATCCGGTAATCTAGCTCTTCTTCCGCGCGGCGCATGTCTAGGTGTATGTCCTGGGACATAAGCGCCAGGCCCTGCGGCGTAAGAGCAGCCTCCGCTCCGGGCGCCAGGCGCGCTAGTAAGGGCCGCGCCAAGGGGGCGAAAAGGCGGGCGAGGGCTGACGAAGTCAGCTTTGACGAAGCCAGTCTATCAGAGACGTGCACAATGTGCGGGCCGCTGCCGGTCAGGCGGCGATAGGTGGCGACGAGCTGCCGCAGGGTGGTCGGCCGGCCCGGGCCGGCGTTGTAAACGCGCCCCACGGCTCGCTCGTGAGACGCAGCCTGCCATAGCAACCGCGCCACGTCGCGAGCGTAGACCATATCGAAGAGCGTCTCACCGCCGTTGACCAACGGAAGAACGGGCATCTGAGCCAGTCGCAGCGCGGTGGGCGTGAAGTAACGGTCGCCAGAGCCATAGATGACGCTGGGACGCACGACGGTAGTGGGCAAACCTCGTTGCCCATAGATGCTTACGAGTGCTTCGGCGGCCAGCTTGGAACGACCATAGACGCTTTCGGGCGCTACTGGCGCGTCTTCAGGTGTGGGCACCGGCGCGTCAAGAGCGTAGACGCTGTTGGAGCTGGCAAAGAGGAAACGCGAGACGCCGTTTTCCAGGGCCGCCGCCAGCAGATGTTCGGTGAAATCGACGTTGACGACTTGATATAAGGGCGAATCGTCGCTCGCGCCAAAGGGCGCGCTGACCGTCAGGTAACCGGCAAGA
>CAYSMQ010000160.1:4628-10153 GCA_964432035.1 uncultured Ardenticatenaceae bacterium | reverse complement strand
GGCAGCTCCCAGCGCTGGGCCATGGCCCGTACTTCGTTCTTCGTGTACTCTCCGACGGGGAAGAGCACCTGCGCCAGCTGTTCCTGGCCCAACACGTGCAGGACGTACGATTGGTCCTTGCCACGGTCCACGGCCTTCAAGAGCCTGTAGGCGCCGTCTTCTTCTTGCTTTACCCGCGCGTAGTGACCCGTTGCCAGATAGTCGGCGCCCAGCGCGCGAGCGCGATCCAATAGATAGCTAAAACGGATCTCGCGGTTGCACTCGATGCAGGGGTTTGGGGTCCGTCCCTGCGCGTGCTCGTCGATGAAAAATTGTACGATGGTGCGCCGGAAGTAGTCCTGCACGTCAACCACGTAGAAGGGAATCTCCAACTGGTCGGCGACGCGGCGGGCGTCGGCCATCTGGTCTGGCGTGCAGCAGCGGTTGAGCGGTGCGTTTGGACCGCGTCCCGGCTCGCTCCACAGGCGCATCATCATGCCGGTGACGTCGTACCCTTCTCTGACCAACAGCGCGGCTGCGACTGAGCTATCGACGCCGCCGCTCATGGCCACGACGACGCGGGGCCGGCTACTTCCATTTGACTGCTCTAACATCTTGTCGTCACGCATACTGCATCTGGAAGGTCCGCAACGTAGAAATAATCTGAGGTAGCTTTTCAAGGACGTAATCCACGTCTTCGTCCGTATTCTGGCGCCCTACGGTCAGCCGCAACCCGCCTCGCGTCCAGGCCTCACTCAGGCCAAGGGCCTGCAGCACGGCCGAAGGGCGTGGATTTCCCGTGGAGCAGGCCGATCCACTGCTGGCGGCGATGCCGGCAGCGTCGAGGTGGATGAGTAAATCGTTGCCGCTCAGGTCACGAAAGGCGAAGCTGGCGTTGTGTGGAAGGCGCTCCGTGGGATGACCGGTCAGCCGGCAGCCATCGTCAATCTGTAGAATGCCCTCGACGAGACGATCACGCAGGCGGCGATAGTGCGCCACGTTTTCCTCGCGCTCTTCCATGGCCAGGCGGAAGGCTTCCGCAGCGCCGACGGCGTAGGGAACGTTGACCGTTCCGGCGCGCCGCCCCTCTTCCTGGCTGCCGCCAGTGAGCGCGGCGACCAATTCGACGCCCTTGCGCGCGTACAAGAAGCCCACACCTTTGGGGCCGTAGAATTTATGCGGGGCAAAGCTGACCAGATCATAGGGCATGCTGGACATATCCCAGGCCGTCACGGCGGCGGCCTGGATGGCATCGCTGTGGAAGAGAATGCCGCTGTCGCGCGCCAGCTGTCCGAGTTCTTGCACCGGTTGCATGGAGCCGACTTCATTGTTGGCAGCCATAATGCTGATCAGAACCGTGTCGGGTCGTATGGCGTCCGCCACCTGCTGCACGTCAACCTGCCCGAATTTGTCCACGGGCACAACGGTTACGTCAAAGCCCGATTGCTGCTGCAACTGGCGCGCCGTTTCCAGCACCGCTTTGTGCTCGATGGCCGACGTAATCAGGTGGTTGCCGCGTGACGCGCGGCGCGCCGCCCACATCACCCCGCGCAAAGCAAGGTTGTCGCTCTCGGAGCCACAGCCGGTGAACGTGATTTCGTCTGGTTCCGCCTGTAGCAAGCCGGCGATGGAGCGCCGCGCCTGCTGCAGCCCGCGCTGGGCCTGGCGTCCGAAATCGTGCATCGAAGCCGGGTTGCCATATGCTTCTGTCCAATAAGGCATCATGGCCTGCACCACGCGAGGGTCGACAGGCGTGGTAGCCCCATGATCCATATAGATGATTCGCTCACTCATAATGTTTTCCAGCTTAATATAGAATGGTCAATCTGACGCCAATAAGATGGATCCTAAAGGCATTTACCCTATGGTACTTTATCAGGAGACAATTAACGAGACGTATAAGGTAAGGCAGGGGTCCAGTACTCTGCAGACATCCGATTTCGGCTACCGCAGGTAGCTAGGAGAAACCGGATGTCTCCCTTCTACAAGAGAAGTTTTCGGCTACGACGCGCCATAGGTCGGTTCGCAGGGAAGGCGGACGGTAAACGAGGTGCCTTCATCTTCGACACTGTGGACGTCAATGGTGCCCTGGTGGCGCTCGATGGCCTCTTTCACCATGTATAGGCCCAGGCCGGTGCCGGCGATGCCCCGTTCAACGGCGGACTGAGCCCTGTAAAAGCGTTTAAAGAGGTTGGGCTGGGCCTGGCCCGGGATGCCAATCCCTTCGTCCTGCACCAACACTTCGATCATACCATCGACGACTGCGGCTTCAACCAGTACAGATCCGGACAGCGTGAACTTGACCGCGTTGTCAACCAGATTCTTAAACACGGAGTAGATCATCTCTCCGTTGCCGTTGACCGGAGGCAGATCGGATGGGATGCGTTGTGTGAAGGTGAGACCTTTTTGCACGGCGCGTTCTGCCAGGGGCGGGAGAATTTCGTCGAAGAGGAGGTTGAGGTCGATTTCTTCGGCGCTGCGTTGAATCTCGCGCGCTTCCAGCTTGGCCAGCTGCAACATCTGGCGCACCATCTGTTGCAGACGGTCGCTCTCGCGCTCGATGACGCCCAGGAAGCGATCTTCCTTCTCTTTGTCCCCCTGCGCCTTTCCCTCACGCAGCAAGCGCGCGTACATGAGGATCGTCGCCAGCGGCGTGCGCAATTCGTGCACGATGTTGTGGAAAAAGTCGTCGCGCATGCGCTCCACCTCGCGGATCTGGCGCAGGTCGGTAAAGACGAGAATCATCTCGTTGACGTTGCCTTCGTCGTCAAGTATGGGCGCGCCGCTGATGTGAACGGGCACGTACTCCCCATTTTCCTGCACGAGGTTGGAAGCGATCTCGGGCTTCTCCGTTTGGGCGTTGAGGACCAGCTGGATGAAATCTGAAAAGCTATCTTTGCCGTGGATTTCAATCACTTCCTCGGCGGCCCGCCCCACAATTACATCTGCCGAGGAGTGTCCTAACAGCGTCAGCAGCGAGTCGTTTGCCGCCGTGATTAGCCCGCCGGCGCTCACCGTGAGCGCGCCTTCGGACATGCTGGCGAAAATCGTCTCCTGGCGCCGCTTTTCAGCCACAACGTCTTCGTGCAGGCGAGCGTTTTCGATGGCAGCCGCCAGCGGGCCGATGATGGCCTGACAAAGGCGAAGATCCTCGGCGTTAAAATTGCCGTGACGCTTGTTTATTGCTTCTAGAATGCCAATCACGCGTTGCTCAACCGTGAGCGGCACGCAGAGGATTGAGTGCGTCTTGAAGCCGGAGGCGTGATCTGTACGCGACGAGAAGCGCTCGTCCTTGTAGACGTCGTTGACGATGAGCGGCTCGCCGGTCTCGGCAACCTTGCCGGCAATGCCCTGTCCGGGCTGCAAGCGAACGGGCGGCAGATCGTTGAACAGCGGACCCATGAGGGAGTCGACGAACTCGATTTCGCCGGTTTCGTGATCGACCAGCCCCACCGAGATCGTCTCTACGTTGAGCGTGCGCCGCACGGGATCGGTTAACTGGCTGAAGATTGCTTCCAGGCGCAGGGAAGACGTCATGGAATAGGTGAGGTCATATACCGTTTCGAACTCTACGCGCTGCCGGTCCGTCTCCTGGCGCAAGAAAGCCCGCTCCAGGAAGGTTGTCAGAAAGAGGCCCAGGGAGGCGATGTTGTCGCCGTTTAAAAGGGAATCGTCGGGTGGATCTATGAGTGTGAGCCCGCCGGCAGGAGCGTCGGACGCCGGTCGCGACGGATAGGGCAGTGGCAGAAAGAGGAGTCGATCCTTTGCCAGCAGCCACAGATCGCTGTGCACCAAGTCCTTCGCCGACTGCTCAAACTTGCGCTGCGAAACGGGCTCGCCGCCGTCGATTAGCTTACGCAAGGCGTGTTGCTTGCCTTCCCATCTTTTTTGCTGCAAGTTGCCAACGGCGTCGCATATCCATACGTCGAAATAGGCGTCCGTGGGCCCGCTCAGGGCCATGACGGTATCGGTCTGGGTGACAACGGCGATTTCGTAAGCCATTGCCGCGCAAACGCCGTGCGCATCGAGCACGTGAGCCAACTCGTTGGTGAGCCGCTCCCAAAGATGGTGGATATGCATGTTGCTTTGCCGCGCGTCGGTCTGTGCCATAATAGGCAGTTTAACTATCACTCAGTTCCTTGACAAGAAGAAGGGGACGAATCTCTCATTGGCGCGCCTCTATTGCGCCGGGCATGGGCCTCAAGTATTATCCCGTTAGTAAAGGAGGAGCGTAACATCAGTGACAGCCACAATGCGAAAGCGCAAGCCGGCTGCATGTTAGCCAAGTATTCATTTAGAAGGAGCAAGTGATGAGTTACATCGAGTCTGTGTACGCTCGCGAGGTGTTGGATTCGCGTGGAAATCCGACGGTTGAAGTTGACGTCGAGCTAGAAGACGGGTCGTTTGGGCGCGCCATTGTCCCATCGGGAGCGTCGACCGGTCGCTACGAGGCGCGGGAGAAACGTGACGGGAACGCTGAGCGGTACGGCGGCAAAGGTGTGTTGGAAGCCGTGGATGCAGTGAACGGCGAAATCGCCGACGAACTGATCAGTCTGGATGCCACCGAACAGGTGTATATTGACGAGCTAATGATCGACCTGGACGGCACACCAAACAAAGAGCGCCTGGGCGCCAACGCCATCTTAGGCGTCTCAATGGCCGTTGCCAGGGCCGCTGCGTACAGCGTGGGTCTACCCCTGTATCGTTATCTGGGCGGTGCTGCGGCGCGCACGCTGCCGGTGCCCATGATGAACATTATGAACGGCGGCAAACACGCCGCGGGGTCTACTGATTTGCAGGAGTTCATGATCATGCCTGTGGGCGCCGATAGTTTTTCGCAGGCCTTGCGCTGGGGCGTCGAAATCTACCAAAGTCTCAAGAAGGTGCTCTCCGGGAAGGGGCACGCCACCACAGTCGGCGACGAAGGCGGATTTGCGCCGCGCCTTTCGGCCAATCGGGAAGCGTTTGATCTGATTATGGAGGCCATTGACAAGGCGGGTTATTCGGCGGGAGACCAGATTATGCTGGCTATGGACCCGGCTGCCAGCGAGATCTTTGAGGATGGCAAGTACAATTTGAAGACCGAAGGTCGCAAACTCAGCGGTGAAGAGATGGTCGACTTGTACGCCTCATGGGTAAATGAGTACCCTATCATCTCCATCGAAGACGGACTGGACGAAGATGATTGGGATAGCTGGTCGCTGATGGTGGAGCGCCTGGGTGACCGCCTACAAATCGTGGGCGACGACCTGTTGGTCACCAACATCGAGCGCATCGAGACCGGTTTCGAACGTCGTGCCGCCAACAGCTTGTTGTGCAAGGTGAACCAGATCGGCACCCTGACGGAAGCGATCGCCGCCGTGGATCGTGTGCAACGCCATGGCTGGACGGCGGTTGTTTCTCATCGCAGCGGTGAAACGGAAGACACGACGATTTCTGACCTCGTGGTGGCCCTCAACGCCGGGCAGATCAAGACCGGCGCGCCGGCGCGCAGCGAGCGCGTGGCCAAGTACAATCAGCTATTGCGCATCGAAGAGGAGCTCGAC
>CAYSMQ010000160.1:0-4618 GCA_964432035.1 uncultured Ardenticatenaceae bacterium | reverse complement strand
AGCTCGACGAGTCGGCCGTCTACCCCGGCCTCGCGGCATTTACGAATATCAAAGTCTGACCCAAAGTCACTCGCCTCATTTCTTCAAGCGCAACAGGGCCTGTACGACCATGACAAACGAGGTTAGCATGCCCAGCATGAAGGCAAAGACGACAATGACGAGCAGTGTGCCTATGGGTAAGTACACTTAGACCTCCACAGGCCCCCGGTCCATGCTTGGACCGGGGGCCCTTTTTTGGGCAACCTTAGCGAAACAGGGTGGAACCGGCCGGGTGGCCCTGGCTGACGTTGATCGTCGACCGCGACGCCATGCGGAAGATGCGCTGTAGCTGTCCCGGCCCCAGTCCGGACATCAGAATCTCGGGGAAGCCGATGGCGTCTGCCATGCGCCGCAGCGCCTGCTCCGTAATGCCTCCGGCGCTGAAGCCCACATAGGCCAGTGTGTAAATCTCATGCTTCAATAGCTCTTGCGCGGCGCGTCGAACGGCCGATGCCGGTTGGCGCGAGGCGTTGTCCTGACCGTCGGAGTAAACGAGCACCAGGCAGCGTACGGAAACGCCGCTCTGGCGTAGCTGCTGGGTGTAGAGGACCATGTTGGTCAGGCCGGCAGCCACGGCGTCATAGAGCGCCGTGGAGGCGCGTGGGCGGTAAACGCGGTCTGAGAGGCGCGGCGCGTCCGCCAGGCCGACGTAGCCATGGAACAGCTCCACGTTGTCGTCAAAGAATACGGTGCTCACCAGAATGTCGTCGGCGGAGGGAGAGAGGGCCATCGCCGCCAGATAGTCGTCGTTGTAGGCGCTAATCAATTCGCCGGCGAACGGCGCCATGGAGCCGCTCATGTCGACGATGTTCATGGCTAGCGTCACGTCGTTGGTCGCCAGCGCGTCCAGCGGGGCGCCTACCGCGCCCATCATCGTGGGGCCGTTCAGATTGGAGACCACGAGGTCCATGGTTTCGCCGGTGAGGCCATCCTGGCGCGCCGAGCGAAAGAGGTCGTCGAGATCGCCGAGGCCGTTGCTGTTTGTGTTGTCGTTCATGTTTTTCTCCTTCATATGGCTTCTGAGATTCGAAATCGGATTTCTCCAAGAAATCCGATTTCTCACATGTGACTAGGGCATCGCGGCGAGGACCGCTTCGCGCTCCAGGAAAGGCAAGGGATCGGTGCTCTCGATGAGATTGATGCCCTGCTGTGCGAACGCCTGCAGTTGCCGGGTGGCGATGGCGTGGAAGTCGATTTCGGGGTGGACGACGGCCGAGGTGCAGTCGCGCAAGAAGTAAATTTTCTGCAGCACGTCCGGCTGTCCTCCGAATTCGTCGACCAGGTCTTCGACCGTCTCCAACACACAGTGGCTTTCGGCCTCGCCGGCAATGACGATGGCGTCCGCCTGCTCTAACGTGTCCAGGAATGGCTTATTCTTTCCGCCCAGAGGGTGGCTCGCTACGGGCACTTCCGGCTGGATGATGGAGTAATGTTCGGTGTGCGGTACGCTGCCTTTTGTCAGCCACGTGGGCTGCGACTTGCGCGCCAGCGCGTGCCACATCACCGCAGACCATAACTCCGGATCCAGCGCATGCCCGATGCCGCCGATGCCCACATGATAGGGCCAGATGGTCAATACCTTCTTCGCCTCTTGCTCCAGCGTCTTTACGTAGTTCGTCGACTGCACCGGGGCGACCAGCGGACGCCAACGCCCCTCTTTGATGTCGTCGTAGGTGATGAGCGTGAAGGGCGCCGGGTGTTCGCCTTCTTCGTTGACCCACCAGGCGGAATGGAAAATCTGGTAGGGTAGGTGGGAATCGAGCGAGCAGGTGATGTTGGTGATGTGCTCGGCGTTATCGTAGATAAACTCAACCAAACGACGAATGTCTTCCAGTGCGCCTGGCACGTGCAGGCTGCCCTGGCTGTGGCAGAAGTCGACCTGCATGTCGATGATGACCAGGTGCACATTCTGTGTGTCTCCCGCCGCGGGCGACAGGCCGGCGCTCGCGGCCTCGGCAGCGATATGTCCGACGTCCGGATAAAAGAGTGTTCCGATCCGTTGTGGATCATAGAAAGTGGGTCGGTGGGCCATTGGTATAGTCTCCTTTGTATAAAGCCATTAGCAATTAGTGTAAAAATTACACTAATATAAAAAGTATAGTGTATAAAATACACTTTGTCAAGGGATTGACGGCTACGTTTCGGCCAGAAAGATGGAGGATTCGTCCTGGATGAGTAAGCCACGGGGATGCCAGTGCAGGGTGGCTTTAGATGAGCAGCAGGTCGCGAGGTCGCCGAGGAGCGTCTGGCTTTGTGGTTTCTCCTTCAGGACGCCCCGGTCTGTGGGGTGCAATAGCGTGTTTCCGGCGACCAGCTTGCCGTCGAGGCGGTCGGAGGGCGGCGCGGCGTCAATCTTGTTTTCATGTTTCAGGCGACCATGGACATCATAAATCTGCACAAGGTTGATAACCTTTCCACGCCGGACCTGCTGCCACAAGAAGGCCACACGGCGCGGACCCCAGGCCACGTCGATGGCCGAGATCGTGCCGGCGTTCGCCTGGCCCGATGCCAGGGGGCGTTCGCACGCGCCCTCGTCGAGCATGAAAAAGTGGTGGCGGTCGAAGAGACGGTGGACGCCGGCGACCAGGTCGCCGTGTGGCGACGCCCAGAGCTTTGTGCGGTGGCGGTGCGCCGTGCCTACGACGTCTTCCAGAAGTTGGTCGCGCCTCACCTGTGCGCGGATCACGTAGCCGTTGGCCAGACGATATAGGGCGGACGGCGTGGCGGCAAAGACTGTTTCACCGTCAAAGCGTTCGCTGTTTGTGGAGGCCAGACGTTGCGGCGCGCCGTTCTCTACCTTAATTAGAAGTAGATCGCGCCTGCCGGGTGGATTGACGACAAGGATGTCCTGGAAAAGGGCAAATCGCGCGCCGGGTGGTCCCGAAAATAGCGGCGCTTCGTCTACAGGGCCTTGGGGTCCCAGGCGCAGCAGCCGGTAGGCGCCATCTTCGCGCGTGACGGCGATGATGCCGCCGGAAGGCTGTACAAATAGGTTACAGATAAGGGCCGGCGTGTGTAGCAGGCGGCGCAGGTGGAGGGCGCCGGAGACGGTTGCCGCCTGCACGCGATGCGATTGCTTTTTGCAGGTGGGACAGCGCGGGCGCGAGGCGGCGTAGCGCTCGTCGCAGCGTGGGCAGCGCCTCAGCGTGTCTTTTAGTGTTTGTAGGAGGGACGCGGGTACCGTCTGGCGCTGTCCCTCTTCGAATACGCGCCGTAGGTGGGCCAGCATGGCATCGTCCAGCACCGTCGGCGGTCGCCCTGCTTTGGGATATGTCACCGAAGGATGAAGTACACTGATGCGGGCTTTGGCGCGCGCCTGCAGGGTCTTATGCTGGGGGTGGACGCCGCCGTATGGGTGCGTTTTGAGCAACGTCTTGTATATGAGCACGGCAAACGCGTACCAGTCGCTCTCTGGGCTGAATACGGGTTTGACGGCGAAATTGGGAACGTGATAAAGGCGTGGATCGAGAAACGAAAGCAGCGCCACGGGGCAAGGGAAGCGGTCAAACTGGTAGCTGTCGACGTCGATCCAGTACAGATGGTCTTGCGGCGACGAGGGCCCAGCCTGGGCCGCGGGCCAGTCGACGAAGAGATTGTGGTCGTTTAGATCGCCGACGACGAGTCCCGCAGCGTGAATGGTCTGCAAGTCGCGATGGGCGGCAAGCAGAAGGGCCAGCTCCGTTTCCAGATCGAGTCCCTGCTGCTTGCAAAAATTGAACTGCGTCAGCTTCTTCCAGGGGTGGCCGGTATCCGGCAACAGGGCCATTTCAAAGCCGGTCACGCGACCGTCGCCGTCTCTGATCAGCCGCCGTGGCGCCATGGCTCCCGACGGTAGCAGCCGGGAAAAGCCACGGGCCAAAAAGGCCTGGAGTTTGTCGCGGCGTTGCGGGGTCGGTTGGTGGTAGAGTTTCAAGGCTTTGTCTCCCTGCACAAAAATGGTCCCTTCGCCGCCCGATTTGAGGAGGAATCGCTTGCCTGTGGTGGGAGACGCGTTTGCGCCTGGAATTGTTGTCATCGGCGTATCTCTCAACGTATTGCTTCCAGTGCGATAATTAGTGTAATATGTACACTAATTGCAGTTTAGCAGCAACGCAAGCGGCTGTCAACGGGATTCTTGCCTGTAGGGGCGGTTCGCAAACCGCCCCTACAATATGTCTGCACTTTGCATATAATTGGTGTGACAGGAGGGAACTGATGAAGACGCTGCTAATTCTGCGACATGCCAAATCCAGCTGGAACGATTCGCGGTTGACGGACCACGAGCGGCCTTTGAACTCTCGCGGGCGCCGGGACGCGCCGCGCATGGGCCGGCTGCTACGCGACGAGACGCTCGTGCCCGATCTGATCGTCACGTCGAGCGCCGAGCGGGCCTTTGCCACGGCCGAACTGGTGGCTCTCGCATGTGATTATGAGCACGACATCGTCGTGACCCGCGACCTTTACCATGGCGTTCCTGAGGATTACGTGGAGGTCCTTCACGAATTGGGCGGCGAAAAGTCGGTCATTCTGGTGGTGGGTCACAATCCCGGCATGGAGGAACTGGTGACCTATTTAACGGACGAGGAGGAGCGCATGACCA
>CAYSMQ010000159.1:2414-10161 GCA_964432035.1 uncultured Ardenticatenaceae bacterium | reverse complement strand
GCCTGTAGCTGCCCCTTCACCTGCGCCAGCAGCGACTGTAACATTGGATCAGAGGCGATCTCTTCTTGTGAAAGGCGCGCGGCGGCTTTCAGCGCACCAAAGGCCCATGGCCTATCCTGGTATGCATCCAGCTGCGCTTCGTATAGAGCGAATATCGTGGGCCAGTACGTCTCGCTATCCACCTGCTCCAGGGCATCAGGTATTGCATCGAACATCTCGTCAGCATAGAACGTAACCGTCGTCGCAAACAGATCCGCTTTGTCGTCGAAGTAATAGTACGCGGCTCCTTTACTTATGGATGCTTCCTGCAATATCTGGTTGAGCGAAGCGTTGTGAAAACCGTGAGCGGCGAACTCGCGCGCTGCCGCTTCCATAATCCTTTCTCGTTTGCCGTCTGAAAGCTTCTGAAACCTCGGTCTGGGCATACCTGCGAGATCCTTAGACTAACTGGTTAAACCGTTCAGTCTAAATCTTACACGAAAAGGATCGTAATTGCCAATACTTTCCATCTACTCCTGCTCCGTTATACTTGGCTGTCATGGGAGAAATTGATCGCATTCCGGTGACCGACTTCAAAGGCCAGGGCCCGCCGCTGCACTTTGCCCACGCCAATACCTATCCACCGCGCTGTTACAGGCAGCTACTTCGGCCCCTGACTGCTAAGTTCCACGTTTGGGCCATGGAGCAACGTCCCTTATGGTCGGGACAGTCGCCGCAGCAACTCGAGTCCTGGGATCTATTTGCGGACGATCTGATACGCACCATGGAGCAGTGCAACTTCGACGAGATCATTGGCGCCGGTCATTCGTTGGGTGCTGCCATCTCCATGATGGCTGCTGTGCAGCGCCCTGCGCTCTTCAGTGCGCTGGTGCTGATCGAGCCCGTTCTGCTGCCGCCAGCCTTACTCGAGGCAGCACGCGCCCATCCTGAGCAAGCCGACCTCATGCCCCTGGTGCAGCGCGCGCGCAAGCGACGAGATAGATGGTCCCATCGCCGGCATGCTTTTGAGCACTTCCGCGGCAAATCTGTATTTGCCGGTCTATCAGACAAAGCGCTCTGGGACTATGTCAATCACGGGTTGGAAGAGACGCCTGAGGGCGACGTTGTCCTGCGCTTTCCGCGTGACTGGGAGGCGCAAATTTACGCCCGTCCCCCGCTCGATATCTGGCAGATTGTGCCGCAAATCAGCGTGCCCACGCTGGCCATTCGCGGCGCGCGAAGCGATACGCTGGGCGATGAAGCCTGGTATCGCTGGCAGGCTTTGCAGCCCGCCGCGCACTTTGTCGAACTACAGGATGCCGGACACCTGGCGCCTCTGGAACAGCCGGAACGCCTGGCGACCATTATCTGTGATTTCATAGACGCGCTTGAAGCGTGAATTGTGGATAACATGGGGATAAACGGTGGATAAGTTGTGGAAAACTGTGCCAATCCGTACGTGGGATCTTGCATGGTGGCGCGGCTCCCTGATTCGCTTATAATCGCCAGCAATGTCTCTTTCCCACCATTTACGTCCAGTGTGTGAAAAAACAGGAGAAGAATAATGCCTTTACCTGGAACCAATTTCCGTCTGTACAATAAGCGCCTGCTGGGATTCGTCGGCCTTCTGGTTATCTTGCTCTTTATCCAGATGGCCTGTGGCGGCGGCGCTGCCGAACCGACGCCCATACAAGAATCTGACGACGAGCCGGCGCCCGCGGCAACGGCGACTGAAACGTCCACTATGCCCGAAGAGGGCGAGGATGGAGACGATCCGACCGAGGCGCCTGAAGAAACTGAGGTGCCCGAGGAGACTGAGGAGCCTGCGCCGGAAACGGAACGCGACGGCGTGCTGCGTGTTGCGATGCAGCCTATTGTAAATACCGATCCTGCCCTTATTTCCAGCGACAGCGAAGTGCTTGTTGCCAACCACGTCTACGACTATCTGGTCGATATCGATGCCCAATCGCAGCCCACGCCTCGGCTTGCGACTGACTGGCAGATAAGCGAGGATGGCCTCACGTACACCTTTGACCTGGCTGAGGGCGTCACGTGGCACGATGGATCATCGTTCACCGCAGCCGACGTGGTCTGGACCTTCAACCGCCTGCGCGAAGCCGGCAGCGGACTGCCCACGGAGGACCTTTACAGCAATATTGCCGGCATCGAGGCGCCAGATGAGGGACAGGTCGTCTTTACGCTCTCCGAGCCTAATCCCTTCTTCCTCTACGATCTGAGCGACAATCACGCGCTTATTCTTCAAGAGGGCGTCTCCGATCCCACACAGTTCAACGGCACCGGGCCCTTTGTCGTCACTGATTACAGGCCAGAAGATCGCATTATCATGGAAGCCAACGACAATTACTTCGTCTCTGGCCAACCACAGCTTGCCGGCCTGGAAGTCATCTTCTTTAACGAGGAGACCGCGGCTGTGGACGCCCTGCGTGGTGGTCAAATCGATCTCGTTTTGCGCATGTCCACCTCCCTCTATCAGAGTTTGGAAACGGAGCCGGGCATCGTTACCGTGGACATTCCCACCAACGGCTTTGACCTCGTGCGCCTGCGCGCCGATCAGCCGCCAGGCGACGATCCGCGCGTCATTGAGGCCATGAAGTTGGCCACCGATCGCGAGGCCATCTTCCAGCTCGTGCAGCAGGGCTACGGCGCTTTGGGCAATGACAGTCCCATCGGTCCTCTTTACGAAACCTACCACGCGCCCGACGTCAGTCCGCCGGCAAGAGATGTCGCCGCGGCTCAGGATCTACTCACCGAAGCCGGCTATGGTGATGGGCTTGATCTAGAACTGCACGTACCGGATACTGGCGGCCGTCCTGACGCGGCCACCGTTCTCAAGGCGCAATGGGCCGAGGCCGGCATCAACGTGGAGATTATCGTGGAACCCGAGAGCGTCTATTATGCTGAAGATGGCTGGCTAGAAGTGACCCTCGGCATCACTGGTTGGGGCCACCGTCCTTATCCCCAGTACTACCTGGACACCATGCTGGCCTGCGACGCCGTTTGGAATGAGGCGCACTTCTGCGATGAGGAACTGGACGCGCTGATCGAAACGGCCGGAACCACGATGGACGAAGAAGAACGCATCGCAGCGTATGAAGAAATCCAGCAACTTCTGGCCGATCGCGGCCCCATTATCGTTCCCTACTACTTTGCCCAGTTTGGCGCCATCGCCGAGCAATTTGAGGGGTTTGAACTGAAGGCATTTGCCGGGCGCACCGATCTTCGCGAGGTGCACCTGGCGCAATAAGCTGCGATAGACCATGCGCGTCATTCGCCGCCTTTATGGCGAGCTGGCCTCTGGCTTCGGCGCCACACTGGTGTTGATCTTTCTGGTGATGGCCGTTGTCGCGCCGTTGGTCGCGCCCTACGGTGAGAATGAACAGATTTTTACCGCGGCGCGACAACCGCCGTCGGCCGACCACTGGTTTGGCGTCGATCGCCTGGGTCGTGACGTCTTCAGTCGCGTGCTGCTCGGCGCGCGCGACATCTTCACCCTTGCCGGACTGGGTACGTTGCTGGCGGTGATCGGCGGCGCCGCTGTGGGGCTTCTCAGTGGCTATCGAGGCGGTTGGCTGGACGAGGTCATCATGCGCTTCTTCGATGCCCTCTTGTCCATACCCGCCTTGCTGCTCGGCCTACTCTTGCTGGGCACCATTGGCCGCTCGCGTCAGGGCATCATCGTCGTTATCGTCATCGTTTACACTCCCATCGTCGCCCGCGTCGTGCGTAGCGTTGTGCTTGGCGTGAAGAGCAAGGGGTTCGTGGAAGCGGCTCGCACCCAGGGCGAGCCGTTGGCAGCCATTCTTCTGCGCGAGATTTTGCCCAGCGTGCTGCCCGCACTCGCCGTCGAGAGCGCGCTCCGTTTTTCATACGCCATTTTCCTCGTCGCTTCTCTGGGCTTTCTCGGCGTTGGCGTGCAACCACCGGAACCGGATTGGGGTCTGATGGTCAACGAAGCGCGCCAGAACGTGACGCAGACGCCGTGGGCCCTCTACTTTCCTGCCGGCGCCATTGCCCTGCTGGTCATTGGCGTAAACCTGTTGGCGGACGGCCTCAAGCGAGCGCTGCAGGTGGAAACAGTATGAGTGATGTCCTGCGCCTGCAGAATTTAACAGTCTCCTACCGCCATAAGCGCGGCTGGCACGACGCCGTACGTGATTTTAGCCTCAACATTCCCAAAGGCATAACCTACGGGCTGGTGGGGGAGAGCGGTTCTGGTAAGACGACGATCGCCCTGGCCATCATGCGCTATCTTAGTAGCGCCGGGCGTGTCAGCGCCGGCTCTATCGACTTTAACGGGCGTGACCTGCTGGCGCTGAGCAGGCGGGAGATGCGCCAACTCTGGGGTAAGGAGATTGCACTCGTCCCGCAGGATCCGCTTTCGGCGCTAAACCCGTCGCTGCGCGTCGAAGAACAGCTCGCCGAAGGGTTACGGCAGCACCTCTCTTTAAGCGCTTCTGAAGTTGAGCAACGCGTGCTTTCCTTGCTGGAGATGGTGCGCATTCCCGATCCTCCCCGCGTTGCGCGCAGCTACCCGCACCAGATCAGCGGCGGTATGCAACAGCGCGTGATGATCGCCATGGCCCTCGGCGCCGAGCCCGATCTTCTCATCCTTGATGAACCTACCACGGCCCTGGACGCCACGACACAGGCCACCATTCTGGACCTCTTTCGCGACCTGATCCGGGAACGTGACACGTCGGCGCTCTACGTCACCCATAATCTGGGCGTCGTGGCCCAAATCTGCGATCGCGTTGCCGTGCTATATGCGGGCGAACTGGTCGAGGACGCTGACGTCCACGATATATTTAAGCGGCCGCGGCACCCCTACACGCAGGGCCTCTTGGATAGCGTGCCGCGGCTTGGCGAAAATCGTCGCGACATTCAGCTAGCCGCCATTCCCGGACAAATTCCGGCGCTGGGTAAGCGTCCGCCGGCCTGTATCTACGCCGATCGTTGTCCCCTCGTCATTGACTTATGCCACGAGCAGCATCCGCCGCCCGACGAACCGGCGCCCGGTCGCCGCGTGCGCTGTCACCGCTGGCCCGAAATAGCCGCCGGCGACATCAGCGCCACAAATAAGGCGCCATTAGAAGCGGGCGCCACAACGTCGACGGAAAGCGCGCCACAGGAGGACGGAGGCCTGCTCCAGATTCGCGATCTGTCCGTCCACTTTGACATCACCCGTCCCATCGCTCGCGTCTTGCAAGGACGGCCGCCGCAGAAGGTTAGAGCGGTCAATGACGTCACTCTCGACCTCTCCCGAGGGCGGACGCTTGGTCTGGTGGGCGAAAGCGGCAGCGGTAAAACGACGCTGGCGCGCGCCGTCGTGGGTTTGCAACCGCTAACTGAGGGCGAGATGTTTCTTTTGGGCGCCGAGCTGCCCTCTGGTCTCTCCGCGCGCACGCTGAAACTGATGCGCCGCTTGCAGATCGTCTTTCAGAATCCGGAAGAAGCGCTCAATCCCTATCTGACGGTGGGCCAGACTCTGCGCCGCCCGCTGCAGCGCATGCAAGGACTTTCCCGCTCAGAAGCCGACGACGCTGTCGCTCGCCTCCTGGAAGACATGCGCCTGCCGCCCGGCTATGCTGGGCGCCTGCCGGGACAGCTAAGCGGAGGCGAGAAGCAGCGCGTGGCCCTGGCGCGCGCCTTTGCCGCCAACCCCGAGCTTCTGCTCTGCGATGAACCTGTCTCTTCCCTCGATGTATCGGTCCAGGCCTCCATCCTCAACTTGCTTGCCGCGCTGCAGGCTGAGCACAATAGCGGCGTTCTCTTCATTTCCCACGACTTGGCGGTCGTCGCCTATCTCTCCGACCGGGTCGCCGTCATCTATGCCGGGCACTTGATGGAGGTGGCCGAGGCCCAGACTTTGTTGCAGCCGCCATACCATCCTTACACAGAGGCCCTGGTGTCGGCTATTCCGCTCATGGATCCCGACGCCGAACAGCAGCACATTCGTCTTGAAGGCGAGATGCCCGATCCCACCGAAGCGCTGACCGGTTGCCCCTTCCACACGCGCTGTCCGCGCTTCCTGGGCGATATTTGCGTCGACGAGACGCCGCCCTGGCGCGTCACCGAACAAGGCGACCATATCTTCTGTCACATTCCTATCGAGGACTTGAGGCGCGACCAAAGCGACGTCTATCGTTTTTCCGAGGGAACGCAATCGCAATGATACGCTATGTCCTGCGTCGCCTGGGTTTTCTGCTCCTGACACTGCTTGTCACGTCGCTTATTATCTTCGCCGTCACGCAGTTCTTGCCCGGCGACGTCTGCCGCATCATCCTCGGCCGGGAAGCGGGGGAAGCCGCCTTGCAAGCGTGCAACATACGCCTGGGTCTCGATCAATCCGCGCCGCTGCAGTATCTAAACTGGTTGGGTGACTTTGTGCAGGGCGATTGGGGCCAGTCGTATAGCACGCAATCCGATATCCGTCCGCTGGTTTTCGAGCGACTGCGCAACTCGCTGCGCCTGGCGCTGGTCACCATGCTCATTGCCGTGCCCCTGGCCATTTTCCTGGGCGTCGTTGCCGGCCTCAACGCCGACAAGCCCCTGGACAACATCATCAGCGTCGCTTCGCTCTCCGTCGTGGGCCTGCCCGAGTTTGTGACCGGACTGGTGCTGATCCAGCTCTTTGCCTTCACTTTCAACGACTTCCTGGAGCAGAACTTTGGCGTCCGCCCCTTCCACGCCAACTCCTCCGTCGCTCCCGAGGCCACGTTTCTCGAGGCGCTGCCCTTTCTCCTGCTGCCGGCGCTGACGGCTACGCTCGTCTTGCTGGCCTACATCGCGCGCCTGACGCGCGCCGGCGTCGTCGAGGAGCTAAAACAATCCTACGTGCGCACGGCGACGCTCAAAGGGCTGCCGCGCCGCACCGTCATCTTTAAGCACGTCCTGCGCAACGCCCTACTGCCCACCATCACCGTCATCGCCATCAGCTTCGGCTGGCTGATCAGCGGTATGATCGTCATCGAGAACGTTTACAACTACCCTGGTTTGGGCCGTTTGCTTCTTTTTGCCATCGATCGCCGCGACTTACCCATGTTACAGGCCATCACCATGGTCACCGTCCTCGGCTTCGCGCTCGCTAATCTGACTGCCGATCTGCTTTACGCCTGGCTCAACCCCCGCATCCGTCTCAGTTGACTTACGCCTCTTCCTCGTCCTCTTCCTTTTCAAACGACAACGCAGCCGAGTTCAGGCAGTAGCGCAGCCCGGTGGGCTCGGGGCCATCGGGAAAGACGTGCCCTAGATGCGCGTCACAGCTGGCGCAGACCACTTCTGTGCGCGACATGATCCAGCTACTGTCTTCCTCTTCGCGGATGTTATCCGGATCTAGTGGACGCCAGAAGCTGGGCCAACCCGTGCCCGATTCGTACTTGGTGTCCGAGCTAAAGAGCGGCTCACCGCAGCAGACGCAACGATACACGCCTTCCTCTTTGTTGTCCCAATACTCGCCCGTAAAGGCGCGTTCCGTCCCCTTCTGCCGCGTCACACGATACTGCTCCGGCGTCAGCTCTTCCTTCCACTCACGATCACTCTTTTTCACTTTTTCGGCCATTCTTTTTTTACCTCTCTACTCCAATAACTAATCTCTCCACTGCCATTCACCCCAAAAGTATACCACGCAGCCCTAAAAATCCCGTTGGCGCCCCCCCAATCCCCAATCCCCAATCTCCAATCTCCAATCCCCCACTAGCAGCCACACCCCACCATCATGTCAAATACCCACATGACTTCCCCCGAGAAC
>CAYSMQ010000159.1:0-2404 GCA_964432035.1 uncultured Ardenticatenaceae bacterium | reverse complement strand
ATCCCCAGTCTCCAGTCCCCAGTCTCCAATCCCCAGTCCCCATACTAGCAGCCTAACCCCACCATCAGGTAAAATACCCTTATGACTTCCCCCGAAAACAGCCGCGACTTGCTCAGCGCCGACATCCACCTGCTAGGGGACACCCTTGGCAAGGTCATCCGCCAGCAGGCAGGCATCGCCGTATTCGACCTTGAAGAACGTATCCGCGCGCTCAGTAAGACGCGACGCACCGACCCTGATCCCGAAACAGATCGTTATCTCGCCGAACTGGTCGAAGAGCTTTCGCTCTCTGACGCTGAAAACGTGGCCCGCGCCTTTACTACCTACTTCGAATTGATCAACCTGGCCGAAGAAAACCACCGCGCGCGCATCCTACGGCGTCGCGAGCGGGCCGCCTATCCGCGACCGCTTGGCGAGTCCATCGCCGACGCCATCGCCACCTTGTGGGAGCAGAACGTCGACGACGATGCCCTGGGCCGCCTTCTAAAGCAACTGCGTATCGAACCCGTCTTCACCGCGCACCCCACAGAGGCCAAACGCCGTACTGTGCTCTCAAAACTACGCCACATCGCCGACATGCTCTACGAGCGTGAAGTGCGCGACCTACTGCCCTCAGAAGAAGAGGCCCTGGAGAAAGAGTTGTTGGCCGAAGTCACAACCTTGTGGCTTACCGACTTCACGCGCACGCGCAAACCTGAAGTCACAGACGAAGTACGAACCGGTCTACACTTCTTCGAAACCAGTATCTGGGACGTCGTCCCCAAAATCTACGAGAGCATGGAGATGGCGCTGGCGCGCTACTATCCCAACGTCGCGCCGCCGTCCCGTTTCCTCAGCTTTGGCTCCTGGATTGGCGGCGACCGCGATGGCAACCCCAACGTCACCATGCCCGTAACCGCGGAGACCTTGCGCCTGCACCGCGGACTTGCCGTCGAACAGCACCGCGCCGCCGCCCGCCACCTTTCCCGCACTCTCAGTATCTCCGATCGGCAAGGGCGCGTCAGTCCGGCTTTGCTGGCGTCCATCGAGCGCGCCTCTCCTTCGCCCCACGTCGCTTACCTGTTGGACCGCTATCCACACGAGCCGTATCGCCTGCGCGCCGCCCTCCTGGCAGCCGATCTGGCCAAAACGTCGGCCGGCGATATGGTGGCCCGCTTGCGTGGAGAAGAAACCGAAATACCGCCACTGCACACAACGCAAGAGCTGTCCGAGCCGCTGGACATGATGGCCGAAAGTTTGCAAGAAAGTGACGCCGGCATCGTGCGTGAGGCCGATCTAAAAGAGTTTCGCACACAGGCCCGCGTCTTTGGTTTGCACACTGCACGGCTCGATCTGCGCCAGTACAGCGAGTACCATGACGAGGTCCTTACCGAGCTTTTCGCCCGCCTGGGCCATCACGATGATTACCTTTCTCTTGACCACGAGGCGCGCGAGGCCTTGCTAAGCGACCTGCTCTCGCAACCGGCGCCCGACCTGACTGCCCTGACCGATCTCTCCGAACAAAGCGCCGAGCTAATCGATCTGCTACACATGACGGCGCGCGGCGTGTCCATTTATGGCCCGGAGATACTCGGTCCCTACGTCATCAGCATGACGCGCAGACCGGTAGACGTGCTGTCCGTCTTGCTGCTCACGGTCTGGACTGGCCTCAACCTGCGCGAGGATCGCGACGTGGAGGGCCTAGCCATTGCGCCTCTTTTCGAAACGCGTGACGATCTCGATCGCGCCACGGAGACAATGCAGACACTTTTTACACACAGCCACTACAGTAGGCACTTGCAGCGATTACAAAACGAGCAAGTGATCATGATCGGCTACTCCGACAGCAACAAGGACGCCGGGTATTTGGCTGCAAACTGGGAGCTATTCCAGGCTCAGGAGCGACTTTCAGACATCTGTCGCCGGCACGACGTGGCCCTGACCCTCTTTCACGGCCGTGGCGGCACCATCGCCCGCGGTGGCGGCCCTGCCAACCGCGCTATCCTAGCCCAGCCGGCGGGTACGATCAACGGCCGTATTCGTATCACAGAACAAGGCGAAGTTATTAACGAGCGTTACGGGCATCCCATTATCGCCCAGCGACAACTGGAGCAAGTGGTGCACGCCGTGCTCGTCGCCAGCGCGCCGGGTTACGCGGCGGAGAACGCACCCCAGGATGCCTGGCGCGTCGTCATGGACGAACTGGCAACGTCCTCATATGAGGTTTACCGTGAGTTCATCTATGAAACGCCCGCTCTCCTCGAGTACTGGCAACAGGCGACGCCGTTGAGCGAGATCAGCCAACTACGTATCGGTTCCCGTCCCGCGCGGCGAAAAAGCGACGACGTTTTCGCCAGCCTGCGCGCCATCCCCTGGGGGTTTAGCTGGATGCAGAGCCGCCACGTGTTGCCCGGCTGGTATGGCG
>CAYSMQ010000158.1:7963-10217 GCA_964432035.1 uncultured Ardenticatenaceae bacterium | reverse complement strand
TGGATGCGGAGATGAGGCCGGACGCCATGTAGCATCGGCAAGCGGGGAGGCATGCCCTACAGTTCTCGATAGACCCACTCGCCGCCGACCATGGTTCCCAGCACGTTCGTCTCGGCGATGGCCATGGGGTCGCAGTCGAAGATGTCCCGGTCGAAGACGATAATGTCCGCCAGGTAGCCGGGGCAGATGCGGCCGAGCCGGTCTTCGACGCCGGCGGCATAGGCGGGGCCCAGCGTGAAGCCGCGCACTGCTTCTTCGACGCTCAGCGTGCGCCGCGCCTCGGGTCCGCAACGCCAGCCCTCGGGTTGCGGTGAACCGTCGGCGCGCCTGCGCGTGACGGCGGCGTGGATGTTGGGTAGGGGCTCGATGGGTTCCACGGGCGCGTCGCTACCCAGCGCTATCTGCGCGCCGGCGTCCAGTTGCAGGCGGATGTTGTAGGCATAGTCGGCGCGTTCTCCCCAATAGGCGTCGGCCATGATCATGTCTGAGGTGGCGTGATTGGGTTGCATGGAAGCAATCACATTCAGTTGCGCCAGCCGCCCCACGTCGTCGGGGTGGATCAGCTGCACGTGCTCGATGCGGTGCCGGCGCGTCGCGGATGGGATGCCCTGCGCCGCTTCTTCTTTGCGCGCCGACTCGTAGACGTTGAGCACCTGGTGCACGGCGCGGTCGCCGATGGCGTGAATCGTCGACGGCAGGCCGCCCAGCGTGGCCTTAAGTACAGCCTCTGCCATTTCTTCTGGGTCAGTTACGCAGATGCCCAGGTTGTCCGGTTCGCCTTCGTAAGGGTCGATCATCCACGCCGTGCGCGGTCCGAGGGCGCCGTCGGCAAAGGTCTTCACGCCGCCGACGCGCAGAAAGTCGTCGCCGAAGCCCCAGCGCAGGCCCAGGGCCAGAGCGTGGTCCAGCAGGTCCACGGGGATGTTCTTGACGATGCGCAGGCTCAGGTCGCCGCGCCGGTGCAAGATTTGAAAGGCTTTAAAGGCCAGGGCGCCGTCGAAATCGTGCACACCGGTGAGCCCGCCGCGGTGCGCCCGCGCCTGGGCAGCCTGTACGCGCTCGGCCAGTTCTTGCGGCGTCAGGTCGGGGATGGCGTCCGAGACGAGGTCCATGGCCGTCTCCAGCAGCAGGCCCGTGGGCTTGCCCGACTCGTCGCGCCTGATGGTGCCGCCCGGCGGATCGTCGGTGCCTGCCGTGACGCCAGCCTTGCGTAAAGCGAGCGAGTTGGCCCAGCCGGAGTGGCCTGATTGGGCGGTGAGATAGACTGGGTGGTCGGGAACCAGTTCGTCCAGCTGCGCCGCGGTGGGAAAGGCGCGTCCCGGCCAATTCTCCTGTGACCAGGCCTGCCCGCGAATCCACGTGCCCGGCGGCAGCTGAGTGGCGCGTTCGGCGACGCGCTCGGCGGCTTCTCGCGCCGATTTCGTGGTGCGCAGGTCGACGTTGTAAAGGGCGCTGGCATACCAGGAAAGGTGCACGTGCGCGTCGACGAGGCCGGGCAGCGCGAGTCTGCCTTCAAGGTCGATGGCTTCGCCGTCTGCTTTCAGGCTGTCGCGCAGCTGGTCATCGCTACCCACGGCCAATATCTTCCCGTCGCGTATGGCCACGGCCGAGGCCAGCGGTCGGTTGTCGTCAAGTGTGCGAATGGCGCCGTTGTAAAGAACTGTGTCCGCGTACATTTGTCTATTCACCCATCGGCGCCCAGACATTCTTGACCTGCGTGGCGTGGCGCAAGAATTCTTCGCCTTCGCCCTGCACGGGGTCGGTCCAGTCGCGTTCTTTGCCGTAATTGACCCACGTGCGCTTCATGTTGCCGGCCGAACGGTACTCGACCTCCATGCTGCCCTTTTCGTCGCCGAAATACCACATGGCGTCCACGTCGTCGTGTTCCACCAGCGTGCGTGCAAGGTGGTCGCGATTGCCGGTGACGATGTTGACCACGCCGCCGGGCAAGTCGGAGGTCTCCAGAATCTGGTAGAAATCGGTCGCCGCTAGCGGCGCGCCGGGTGAGGGGATAATGACAACCGTGTTCCCCCGCGCGATAGCCGGGCCCAGCAATGAAATGAAGCCTAGCAGCGGATATTCGTCGGGGCAGGCGATGCCCACGACGCCCACTGGCTCCGTCAGTCCCACCACCAGCCCGTAAAGCGTCGTCTCCTGCAGGTCGCCGCCGTATTTGTCGGCGTAAGAGGCGTAGGAGAAGAGGCGGCTGATGGCCTGATCCACTTCCGCTCGCGCCGATTTTAAGGTCTGCCCG
>CAYSMQ010000158.1:6112-7953 GCA_964432035.1 uncultured Ardenticatenaceae bacterium | reverse complement strand
TCATGGCCCGCAGGCGTTGGGCGAACTCCTCGGCGCGTATGTCCAGGTTTTCGGCGATATAGTACAGAATCTGCGCCCGGTTGTGCGGCGTTCTGTCGGCCCAGCCTTTTGCCTTGTGCGCCGCTTCCACGGCGTCGCGGATATCTTTGCGGTTACCGTCTCCGGCGTAGTCGACCAGTTCGCCCTTGGGCGAAAGCACGGGGTAGGCGTAGTTGCCGTCGGGTCGTCTCTGCTTGCCGCCGATGTACAGCTTCGCCGTGCGGTCAACGCCCAGGCCGTTGCCGCGCCCGTTGCCGGGGGGCAGGCTGCCCGGTCGTCCCGGCACGTGCGCACCCCACTCGTCGTCGGGCTCGGCCGTCGCCGGGCCCTGGAAACGCTTCTGCCAGGCGGGCCTGACGTATTCGTAGAGCCCTTCCTTGCCGCCTTCGCGACCAAAGCCGCTCTCGCGGTAGCCGCCGAATCCCGACGCGGCGTCGAACAGGTTTGTGGAGTTAATCCACACCGAGCCGGCTTTGATTTTCGTCGCCACGTCCAGGGCCAGATTGATATTTTCTGACCACAGGCTGGCGGCGAGTCCGTAGCGCGTGTTATTGGCCAGGGCCACGGCTTCGTCGGGAGTGCGGAAGGTCAGGCCCACCAGCACGGGGCCGAAAATCTCTTCCTGCACCACGCTGGAGGCCGTGGAGACGTCGGTGAGCAGGGTGGGTGGGTAGTAGTAGCCTTTGTCGGGCAGCTCGCACTGCGCCTGGAAGAGGGTGGCGCCTTCTTCCACGCCGCGCTGCACCCAGCGATCGATGCGCTCTAGCTGCGTCTTGTCGACGATGGCGCCGATGTCGATGCCCTTGTCCAGTGGGTCGCTAACGCGCAGCTTGTTCATGCGCTGCTGTAGGTGTTGGTAGAAGCGTCCCGCGATGCTCTCCTGGACCAGCAGGCGGGAGCCGGCGCAGCAGACCTCGCCCTGGTTGAACCAGATGGCGTCCACCAGGCCCTCAATGGCTGCGGCCTCGTCGGCGTCCTCGAAGACCAGGAAGGGCGACTTGCCGCCCAGTTCCAGCGAGAGTTTGACCCCGCGGCCGGCCGTCACGCGGCGGATGATCTTGCCCACTTCGGTGGAACCGGTGAAGGCGAACTTGTCGAAGCCGGGGTGCGCGGTAATCAGCTTGCCGGTTTCGTCGTCGCCGGTGAGGATATTGATGACGCCCGGCGGCAGACCGGCCTCGGCGGCGATTTCGGCGAAGAGTAGGGCCGTCAGCGGCGTGGCCGGGGCCGTCTTGAGAACGACGGTATTGCCCATGGCTAGGGCCGGAGCGATTTTCCAGGCCAGCATGAGAAGCGGAAAGTTCCAGGGAATGATCTGGCCCACAACGCCCAGTGACTCGTAGCCGGGCAACTCTTTGCTCATGAGCTGCGCCCAACCGGCGTGATAGTAGAAGTGGCGGGCTACGAGGGGGATGTCCAGGTCGCGACTTTCGCGGATCGGTTTGCCGTTATCAAGGGATTCCAGCACGGCGAGCAGCCGGTGGTGCTTCTGGATGCCGCGGGCTAAGGCGTAGAGATGGCGCGCCCGTTGGTGATCGGGCGTCTTAGCCCATTCCTTGTGCGCCGCGCGCGCCGCGTCGACGGCGGCGTCGACCTCACCTTTGCCGGCGATGGTTACTTGCGCGACTTCCGCGCCTGTGGCGGGGCTGATGGCGGGCATCGTGGCCCGCTCCTCGGGCTTCACCCATTCGTTGTCGACGAACAGGCCAAAGTCGCGGTCGTGATCGTCCAGCCAGGCCTGCGCCGCAGCGGGCGATTCGGGGGCCGGTCCGTATTCCATCGTGTCCAGGATTTCTGCGATT
>CAYSMQ010000158.1:0-6012 GCA_964432035.1 uncultured Ardenticatenaceae bacterium | reverse complement strand
CGATAGACGTTGGTCAGGGTGCCCAGCTCGCCCGTTTCGATAATTGTTTTCATGTGCGCCGTCTGGCCCACGGCGTCGCGCAGCATGCGAATTTCGTCGTACAGTTCCTGCCAGTTGCCCGTGTGCACGTGTTCGCGGCTGATGACGATGTCGATTTCACTGGCGCCCGTTTCCACCAGCTTTTCGATTTCGTCCAGCTGCATCTGCACCGAGACCTGGCCCGAGGGGAAGCCGGGCGATACGGAGGCTACCGGGATGTCGCTGCCGTGTAGGGCGCGCACGGCGTCGCGCACGCGGTTGGGATAGACACAAACGGCGCCCACGTGCAGGCCGCGGTCACCCACGCCCAAGGCGTCGAGCAGGTCCTGGCGCACGGGTTGGCGGGCCTTGGCACAAAGCCGCGCCACGCGCCCCGGCGTGTCCGAGCCATCCAGCGTCGTCAGGTCCATCATGGTGATGGCCTTCAGCAGCCAGGCAGCCTGCCACTCCTTTTTGATGGAACGGCGTTTGGTGATGGTCGCGACGCGTCGCTCGGCAGCGCTGCGGTTCACGGTGACGGAGAGCGCCCAATTCAGGTCCAGGGCGATGCCCGGATTATGGCTATTCTCGCTCATCGGCGACTCCTCAATGGTTATGGTCTGATGATTGGAGTATGCGTTATTTTGGCCCATTTATCAAACGTCGCCGACCCGCCCTGGGATAGGCGAAGATTTGCCTTGGATACACGCAGGTTTCATTACTGCCGGTGTTGAAACCCGAATGGTAAGGTCTGGGCGCTACCTTGTATCGTCGGACGCGTTTCTATCGTCGTCATTACAGAGGCCACGGCGTCTAAGAGTGGCAAAGATTACGGGCGATGGTGATCGTCAGGTATAATCTGGACATCCGTAATGCCCTTGTGCCGGGCACAAGCATCCAAAACTGCAGACAAAGGGCCGTTGTACATGTTCCAATTCCTGCAACGGAAACAGGAACCTGAGAAGTTCGGGCCAGACCCCGATCAGCTTTCCATCAGGCAGCTGCTGGAAGATTCCGGCGTGCCGATTTCCATTAAGGCCGTCGTGACCTTACCGGAGCACGCGCGACAGCGCCTGTTGCGCATCTTGTTACCGCCACATCTCCTCACCAGATTCCAAATCAAGCCGGTCGACTGGCGCGGTCCTGACGACTACGAACACGTGCGTCTGGTGATGAAGCCAGAAAGGGGCCTCTTGCGCGTCGAAGTGCGGCACGCTGCCGAGGCGCGCGACCCCTTCTACAACGTGGAATTGCAGGACAACGCCATGAACGGCGTCGACCTCAACCTGCTGGTGCTTTGCGATCCTCTGGCGCCGCGCTTTGACACGGACAAGGATGAAGAAGGGCGCGAGACGCAATTTGGCGTGGTGCGCCGCAATCTTGCCGAAGAGGAGCGGGCGATGGAGGGTGGCTTGGCGCCGGGCCAGGTGCGCGCCGGGCTACAGGCCTCGCGCGACGTCTTTCAAAACGTGGAGACGTTCCTGGCGATGATGTCGCACTATTCGTTGTTCCTGGAGCCGCTCACGTATGCCTCGGCGTGGGTCTTCGAACGTCGCGGCTTTGCCTACGTGCGCGGGCACAAGCTGATGGACGACATTCACCGCGAGTTTCAGGAGGACGGGCGCCTGCATCGCGCGCTGGACGGCAGCACGCCTTTTCGCCAGGCCGACCACTGGCGCACCGTGCGCGGGCGCGCCTGGGCCGTGCACGACGGCATCCTGGCGGAGATTGGCGAATCGTGGGACGGTCTGCGCATGGTCAAACGGGTCGGTCAGCACGCGGGCGTGAACACCTTTCCCGATGCTGTCTACTAACTGAGGAATAGCGTATGGAGAGCACCTATCGTACGACGCGCGCGGCAGAACTGGATTGCTTAGCGCATTTTCGCGACTTTGTGGACGACGTTTGCCGCGCGCACAACATCGACGAGGATACCGCCTACGACCTGAAGCTGGCAGTCGACGAAGCCTGCACAAACGTGGTGCAGCACGGCTATGCGGGCATGAATCCTGGCTCCATTATGCTGGACGTCCACGTCGGCGACGATGAAGTTGAAGTGCGCCTGACCGATTTCGGACACCCCTTTGAACCCAGCAGCGCGCCTAAACCGGATACCACGCTGCCCCTGGAGGAGCGCCCGGCGGGCGGCTTTGGTCTTTTCTTTATCTATGAAACCATGGATGACGTAGATTACGTGACCAACGAGGAAGGAAATACCTTAATCCTACGCAAACGTATCGAGGAATAAAGATGCAACTAACTGTCAATCAGGAAGGACCGGCGACGGTCATCGCCGTCGCGGGTAGTGTTGATGCGCTGACCGCAGACGAGTTTCAAAAGAAAATGCAGGCGCAGCTTCGTAAAGGAAACGTGCACCTTGTCGCCGATTTCAGCGGCGTGGACTATGCCAGCAGCGCCGGGCTGCGCGCGATCATTGTCGGTCTGAAGGAGAGCCGCCAGAGCGGCGGCGATCTGCGCCTGGCAGCGGTACGCAAAGGCGTCTATCGTGTGCTTGAATTGAGCGGGATCGACTCCATTCTCAAGATTTACGAAGACGTTGCCGGCGCCGTCGCCAGCTATGGCGAGGAAGCGTGATGGCGACGCAGTCGAACTCCGAAACACGGTTAGCGCTTGTGATTGGATCGGGTAGCGTGAAGTGCGCCGCCGCCCTGGGTCTGTGGAAAGTATTGCAGCGCGAGGGAATTGCACTGGACATGGTCGTCGGTTGCAGCGGCGGCAGCCTCTACGCTGCGGGCATTGCCCTGGGTGGAGACGTGGAGCAATTTGTGGAGAACACCATTGAACTGTGGACCGCGGACATCATGGGCGGCTATGCCTCAAACCTGCGCGCCGTCATGTCGCGCGAGGTGCGCTATACGGAGCGTTCCGGATTGGTCGACGACGAACTGATCTGGCAACGTTTGAGCCGCGCCTATGGCGATTGCACCTTCGCCGATACCAGAACGCCCCTGTACCTGGTGGCAACCGATTTCTTCAGCGGCGAGCAGGTCGTATTGACGCGGGGCCGGTTGGTCGATGCGCTGCGCGCCAGCATCGCCATTCCTATGATCTTCCCGCCCTGGGAAGTTGACGGCGCGCTGCTCACGGACGGCGCCGTCTCTGACCCGCTGCCCGTGGACGTGGCTATCAAAGAAGGCGCCCATATTATTCTGGCCATGGGCTTTGAACTCTCGCTACGCCGGCGCATGCGATCCTTCAATGCCGTGCAGACCCATCTGAACGCCATCTATATAAACAACCTATTGCGGGCTTCGTTTTCTTTCTATAATGCCGTCCATCACGCCGAAATTATCTCGCTGTGGCCCGATTTTGAAGAGGATATTGGCAGTTTTGACGTGGACAAGATCCCGCACATCATCGCTATGGGTGAAAAGTCGGCGGAGGAGCATCTACCATATTTACGGCGACTGCTGGAGGCCGTCTAGGCCCGCGGTTAAAGGGCACTGATATGCTTGCTGAGCGCCATCGTCTCCTTTTCGCCGCCCTGTTCTTGTCCACGGGCGCGGCGCTACTTATCTACATCATCTCCGGTGTCTCGCTGCTGGCCGCGGCCTTGCTCGTTCTTGCCGCTGCCAGCTTCGTCGGCGCCTGGATCTGGCGCCAGGCGGACGGGCGCAGCCAGGACGCCATGCGCACGTTGCTAAAAACCGGATTCGTTGCCGGTATCCTGGCCACGTCCGCCTATGACCTTTCGCGCTTCTTCTTAATTGAAGTGACGGGAATTGCCTTCTGGCCTTTTGACATTTTCAACATCTTTGGCCAGGCGCTCGTGGGCGCCGGTTTCAGCGGTCCCTGGGTGCGTCTTGCGGGCCTCGTCTATCACTTCGCCAACGGAATCGGGTTCGCCCTGGCCTATACGATTGTCGCCGGCAGGCGCGGCGTGTGGGCCGGCATCGTGTGGGCCATGGTCCTGGAGGTCATGATGGTCGGCGTCTATCCCGGCTGGCTGGACGTGCGGGCGATCAACGAGTTCGTACAGGTGTCCGTTCTTGGGCATGTCGTCTATGGGGCTGTTCTGGGTTATAGCGCGCGCCGCTTGCTCGGCGACTGAGATCCTAGACCTGACAGGTTTCCAAAACCTGTCAGGTCTTGTATCAATGGAGGGTATCAATGGCAACAACCATAGAACAACTTACTGAGCTGTGGTGGATCCGTTTACCGCAGGCCGTGCGGCGCGTGGCGCTGCGACCGGTTCTGGTTCTCGTCGATGGGCTCTATCTGACGGCCTGGCCCAAAGTCGCTGCCGCCCTGCCGGCCCTTTCTTTGTTGCTGGGCCTCCTCTTTGGCGCTTTTCATCCCGGTTTTCGCGACGTCTTTTCGCAATCCTGGCCTGTCCTTGTTCTCGCCGTTCTCCTGGGCATTTTTAGCGGTCAGCTGGGCGCGCTTTTTCTGGCCGGGTTCGCCTTTGGCGATTTCTTTCTCTTTCACGGCGAGTGGACCTACCGCGGTAGCTTCCTGCGCAACCTGTTCCAGGTTCGCGTGCCGCTACTGATCGAATATGGGCTGCTGGCCTTTATGACCACAGGTATCGCCTTGGCCACAAAGTCATTGCTGGCCGAGCTGCGACCGCCGCAACGACTGCCCAGGCAGGCGCGCATGGCCCTGGCCTTTGCCGGTCACCTGGGCCTGACGCTTCTCTTTGTCTATCTCTGGATGCAAGTTGTGCCCATCTTGATCCGGCCCGTTTTCACCTGGCCCGGTGGCAGCCCACCGGTCGACGCCATGGAAATCTTGCAGCGACAAGGCTGGCCTCTGCTAGTTTTCGCCGGCATCGCCTCCCTGGGGCGCATGGCCTTGCAACAGGTAGTGGCCCGGCGGGAAGCGCTTTCGGCAGTCGTGGACGCGCGCGAGCGCCAGTTGAACAACGCCGGCCCGGTGGCGCCTTTCAGCGCCCGCGTGCCGCTTGTGGCCCGCGTCGTCGCTACCGCCCTGTGGTCCACGCTCATGCTCTCGGGCATGCTGGAGCGTTGGTGGGAAGGGGTCATCCTGCTGCTGGTCATCGGCGGCCTGCAGCTGGCCCGCGCCCGCCTTGTTGCGCCCGCCGCCGTCAGTCGCTGGGCGGAACAGATCCGGCGCGTGCCCTTGCCATGGCGACTTGCAGCGGGTGTTCTTATCACCATGCTTGTGGCCCGGCTTGTGCTGGGGCCTGCCCTGCTGCGCACCAACTCCTTTCGGCCCATTTTACTGCTGACCATCTTTGCCTTATTCATATTCTATCTACTGGATCCGTTGCGAGACGACGCGCAGCCCGTGCAGGAATAAGCCGCAGGTGCGGCCGGGACTGTGGGTGCGCTCCACGGGATCCGTAGAAGGGGCATCAGCTTATGAACCGCCATACACGTAGGTTAGCCATTTTGCTGCTCCTCGGCGCCGCCTGGTTGCTGGCGCCGCACGTTGCCTATGCCGACAACTGCAGCAGCCTGAACGATTGCTACTATACGTTGCGCGCGGCGCTGGCAGCGGCGGTCGGTCTGGGCGTCTTTGCCGCGCTCATGGCCATCGGCCTGGACATCGGCCCGCTCACCCGCAGCCTCAAAGGCCGGGCCAAGGGAGGGAGCGGCGGCGAAGGCGCGGGTGGGTCTGAGCCGGACGACTGGGACCGCTCGCTGGGCGTCGTGTCCGTCGAGGGTATGGTCGCCGAACAGGCCCAGACCCCGGGCGCGCAACAGGCCCCGGCTTCAACACAGGCAGAGCCGCCGGGGAGCGCCGAGCAGCGAGTGGAAGAGCAGGCAGCGCCCTCACCCGGCAAGCAAGCCAGATCGGCGCCAGAAAAAGCGGTCGATGTGTCCGATCAGGCTTCGTCAGAGGTCGACACGCGCCCAGAGGAAGCGCGCATGCGCCAGGCGCCTGCGGAGCAAGCGGACCCCGGCGAGACGGGCCGCACAGGGTCGCAGCAAGCTGCGGGGCAGGAAGTTGCGGGCGAGCGCGGGCCCGATCAGGCGCGAAGCGAGACAGCCGCCGAGCAGCCCGGCC
>CAYSMQ010000157.1:9161-10285 GCA_964432035.1 uncultured Ardenticatenaceae bacterium | reverse complement strand
AACTATGACCAGCCCTTTGAGGTTGTCGGCGAGCCCTACGACTATGGCCTTGTCGATTCTACCTACGTAAATATGGGTCCGGCGGCAGCCGGCGACTGAAGGAGTAGGCTTTAATGGAAGAACGAAAAGCCGCTGATTTCCGGCAAGTTTATATCATATTTGTAATTCTCGCGGTGCTCACCGCTGCTGAGTTTATTGTCAGCGCTAACCTGAACGCTCCCGTACTGCTTTTGCTGATTGCGCTGGCTAAAGCAGCGCTTATTGTCCAATTCTTTATGCACGTTTATCGCTTGTGGCGTGAGGAGGAACACTGATGAGTCTGACTGCCACCGAAAGCCGCGACGCGCATGCCGTCGCTCATGACGTTGAGCTGACCTACGCTGAACGGTTGCGCAATAACCGGCTAGGGCTCTGGCTGTTCTGCTTTTCGGAAGTATTTCTATTCGGCGGACTCCTTATGGCGCGCTTCTACCTGTGGCGTGACCCCGCCACAGGCGCAATCGTACGCCCCGAACTGGACCAGACCCTGGGCCTGATCACGACGAGTGTCCTGCTGGTGAGTAGTCTCTTCATGGCCCTGGCCGAGACCTCCATTGCACACGGCGACCGCAAAGGGTTCCTGCGCAACTTGATGGTCACGGGCATTCTGGGCATCGTCTTTCTCGTCGGCGTCGTCGGTCTGGAGTGGGGCGGCCATATTCTTCCTTCCGACGGTGCATTTGGCGCCGTCTTCTACGGCATGACCGGCCTCCACGCGCTACACGTGCTTAGCGGCGTCTTCCTCATCTTTGTCGTGTGGTGGAACGGCCGCCGTGGCAAGTTCACTGCGGACGATCATTGGGGCGTCGAAGCAACGGCCATCTACTGGCACTTCGTCGACGTCGTCTGGGTTTTCTTTTATCCTGCACTTTATCTAATTGGGCAGGCTGTACACATCGGATGACCGGAGACTAGAGACTGGAGACTATAGGCTAGACAACTTCAATCTCCAAACTCCAATCCCCAGTCTCCATTCTTGTAATGGATCCTATCACTCGCGCCATGCTCCGTTCTTGGGAGTGGCGCCCTGAAATCCTCATACCGCTCATTGTTGCCGGCGTCATCTACTATCGAGGATGGCGCCG
>CAYSMQ010000157.1:0-9061 GCA_964432035.1 uncultured Ardenticatenaceae bacterium | reverse complement strand
AAATCCTCATACCGCTCATTGTTGCCGGCGTCATCTACTATCGAGGATGGCGCCGCTTACGTCTTAAGGGTCGGCAATCGCACGGACTGGCGACCGGGTGGCGGCTTGCCGCCTACTGGACCGCGCTGTTGCTCATCGGCCTGGCGTTGCTTTCGCCCGTCGACGTGCTCGCCGGTCAGCTGTTCTTCATGCACATGGTCCAGCATCTGATTCTCCTGATGCTGTCTGCGCCGCTGCTTATGCTGGCCAATCCGCTTCCATTCTTGTTGTGGGGACTGCCGGATCGGGTGCGACGAGGGACCGGGGCGGCGCTCTCCAAACTGCTCCATCGCCACTCCGTGACACGAAAGACATTGCGCACGGTTACCTCGCCTGGGATCGTGTGGCTTTTCTTCGTGTTCGTTCTGATTGGATGGCACGATCCGACACTATACAACGCGGCCCTGCGTAATGACCTGGTGCATGATATCGAACACCTCTCGTTCTTTGGCGCGGCGCTTCTCTATTTCTGGCACGTTGTGGGCGCCGGTCCGCGCATCCATAAGCGGCTCTCGCCGGCGGGCCAGATCCTGTTTGTCATCGCCGCTATCCCACCCAATATGCTGACGGGTATCGCCATCGCCTTTTCCGATCAGGTCATTTATACGTACTATCTGGGGGTGCCCCGCGTGTGGGGCATCGACGCCCTGGGCGACCAAATACTTGGTGGCGTCATCATGTGGGTGCCCGGCAGCATGATGTACATTATCGCCGTCCTGATTTTGGCTGCCCGTTGGTTGCAGAGTGAAGAGCAGAAGCCGCCGCTGCCCGAATCGCGGTGGGCCACGGAAGAACGCATGGCGGCGCCGGGTATGCCCGGGCATGAAACGGCCGTTAGTACGGACGGCGGACGGCAGACAGCAGACAGCAGACGGTGAGTGGGAGACTTCAAACGGCCGTCTGAAGAGACCTAGCTATGACTATTTTTCAATCACTAGATGCAACCTGGCGCCCATGGCTTCAGCGCATTGCGGCGCTGCTGGGACTCGTGCTCGTCGTCGCTCTCCCCGCATCAACAGCGCGAGCGCACGGTGGGGGCACGGCACAGCTAACAAACGAGGATATCGGACCGTACTGGATATCAGTATGGACGTCACCTGACCCGGTGCGCGAAGGCAGATTACACGTAACCGTCTCCGTCGCCGAACCCGGCGAAGCAGGAGAGCGGCAGGCCGGACCGCCCGTGTTGGATGCGACGGTGAACTTGCTGCTTATTCCTCCTGAGGGGACAATGGACGCCATTTCGGCGGAAGCGACCACGGAACAGTCGACCAACAAACTCTTCTACGAGGCAGATATGCAACTGCCCATTGATGGAGAGTGGTTGGTACAGATCGACGTCCAGGGAGAGGAGGGCAGTGGGCAGGCGGCGTTTGATCTGGCGGTGCAGCCGGCGCAGAACAATAGCTTGCTGGTGCCCGGCGGCGCGGCGCTTCTAGTCATTGCTGCCTTCTTCTTTTTCTATTCGGCGCGGCGTAGGGGCCATGGTTAGAGACACACTAGGCTATCTGCTCAGCCGACGATGGTGGTGGGTGACCATCTTGGTGCTTGTGGCCATTGCCGTCATGATACGTCTGAGCGTGTGGCAAATGGATCGCCTGGAGCAGCGCCGCGCGTCGAACGCCGTGCTGCGCGAGCAACTGTCGGCCGAGGCACTCTCCTTAAACGAGGTTGATTTGCAGAACGCGGATTTGACGGAGATGCCCGACCGCCGCGTCGTTGCCACCGGCTCCTTCGACTTCTCAGAACAGATTTTGCTCAAGGTGCAGAACTTTCAGGGGTCGGCGGGCGCTCACCTCGTGACGCCGCTGCGTCTAGAAGGTCGGGAAGAAGCGGTTCTCGTCGACCGCGGCTGGATTCCGGAGGCGGAGACGGCGCCGGAATCCTGGTCGCAATTTGACGTGCCGGGCACGGTAACGGTTGAGGGTGTGATACAGCTGACGGAGACGGCGCGCGGTGTGTCGCCGCCAGATGAGCCGCAACAGGAGTGGTTCCGTATCAACGTGGAGGCCATCGAGCGCCAACTTCCGTATGAACTGTTTCCTGTCTACGTGCTGCAAAGCCCACCAGCTGAAGGAAATCAGAACTTACCTTATCGCGAAGAACCAGAGGTCGATCTGTCCGAAGGGCCGCATCTTAGTTATGCCATTCAATGGGCTGCTTTTGCTCTGATGTTGGCAGTCGGTTACGTCGTTTTCGTCTACCGTCAGGAGACAGGCGCCGACGATTATCAGAGCCCACCGTCACCTTAGCGTCACCATTATGACCCTAAGATTAATGTTTGCTGAACTTTGCCCGGCGCTTTACCTCCTCTCGCGCCAGAGAGCATCGTAACCATTGAAGGACGGTTCACCCTAATCTATAATAAATCCAACGTGAAAGGTCTCCTTCATCCACGAAACACGTGAAGATACCTGTCGGCAACACAGAAAGGGAATGGGAAGATGTTCGAGCGCATCAAGCTTGACGAAGGTTGGACGACGCTTTTATTAGTCTGGTCTCTCATTGCAGTGACCGGCTTTGCCATCATGTCGGCCGAATTGACCGAGGAAGGCTTGAACGCTTTGATGGTCATGGGGACGATGGGCGTCTTTGCCGGCGTCTTGCTTGCCAAGAGCCGTTTTTCGTCGCGTTTGGCGCATTCAATCTCTCTCGTCTACGGGCTGGCGCTCTTGATGTATACGGTGGGTGGGCTTCTGCCGGGCGATTTGACCTGGCGCATGCGTATCATCGAATTGGTTCAAAGGCACTCGCTGTGGGTGTCTAAGGCCATGGCAGGGATGGAAGGGGGCAACAGCCGTGATACGATTATTTTCGTCATACAGACGGCTGCCATCTTCTGGGTACTGGGATACACGGCGTCGTGGTTTACGTTCCGGGAGCCGCGCGTCTGGCTCGTCGTCCTGCCGTCGGGCCTAGTCCTTCTGAGCGTCGTCTACTACTATTATGGGCCCAAGCCGCTCGTGGCCTACCTGGGCGTGTACGCCTTGCTCGCCTTGCTCTACATCGCGCGCACACACCTTGTGGACCGCGAGAAGTTCTGGCGCTCCGGGTCGGTGCGTTATGAAGGAGAGATCCGGCTGGATTTTTTGCGGGCCAGCTTTGTCATCGGCGCGCTGGTCCTCCTGCTCGCCGGAAACCTTCCGGCGCTGGGAGCCAATTCCGAAGTGTCAAGCGCTTTCTCCGAAGTAAATGAACCCTGGCGGCGCTTTCAGGATAACTGGACGCGACTCTACTCCTCCTTGCGCACCTATGGTACGGGCACCAATGACGCATACGGGGACATCATGGTGCTGGGGGGGCCACGCAGCGTGGGCAACATCCCTATCATGGACATCCACGTGCCCTACCGTCTGGCTTACGTGTACTGGCATGGGGTGGTGCGGGATACCTATAACGGCGATGGTGTCTGGACGAACAACTCCAACGAAACACTGACGCACTTCCCGGAGGACGGCGAGATAGAAATGCCCGCGGTCACCGCGAGGCAGATTGTGACGCAAACGGTGGTGAATTACGTTCCCAACTCGGCCACGATCTACGGAGCACCTAACGTCATCTTCTCCAATAGCCAGCTTCTGGTAGATGCGCATCGCCGGCAAGAAGAAACGCTTAGTGTCAACCAGATACGCTCACGTTTCGTATTGCGACAGGGTGACAGTTACCAGATTATGTCGGCGGTGAGCACGGCGGATAAGACCAGCCTCCGTAACGCCGGCGCCAATTATCCGGAGTGGATAAGTGAAAACTATACACAATTACCGGACACGATTACGCCGGAGACGTTGGCCCTGGCCCAACAGCTGACTGCAGCGCACGATAACGTCTTCGACAAAGCCATTGCCGTGCGCGACTATCTGCGTAATGAGATCGCCTACAATGACCAGATCCAGGCGCCGCCCGATGACGTCGAACCGGTACACTATACGTTGTTTGAGTCCAAGGAAGCATACTGCACTTATTACGCCTCGGCCATGGCCGTGATGCTGCGCAGCCAGGGAATCCCCACGCGCATCGTCGAGGGTTATGCACAGGGTGAGTGGCGGGAAGAAGGGAGTTTTTACCGGGTGTACGCCAGCAATGCGCATGCCTGGGTCGAAGTCTATTTCCCACAATACGGCTGGATCCAGTTTGAGCCGACCGCTTCGATTCCTATCACAGAACGGCCGGAGGAGTCCCTTGGTGGCAATCCCGGCGATGGCTTTGATTCCGATAATCCGCTTGAGGCCGTTACGGATGACGATCTGCCTGTACTCGACGATGAGCTACAGGGCAACCCCCTTGCAGAACAGGAGGATATACTGGGCTTTGGAGCGGGTCCGCAAGGCGCCGGCGCTCTCGCCGAGCAACAACGCAATCAACGTATCGCTCGTATCCTTGGCGGCGGCATGTTGCTGCTGGTCGCCGGCGGACTGGTGACGATTGCCAATCAGGCCAACCGCAAGGTGGAGGCGGACGTCGAGAAGAGCTACGGACGCCTTTCCAGATGGGCGCAGTGGATCGGTGTAGACACGAGGCCCGTAGATACGCCGTATGAGCGCGCCGAGCGCCTCTCCCAGACGCTGCCTGATGGCCGACGACCTATTCGTAACCTGACGCACCAGTATGTCTTGCGCCGGTTCAGCCCCGAGCACCGCGGCGACGAGGTCTTCGATCCGAGATCGGAGTGGGAGTTATTGCGGCCGCTGCTACTAAAGGAAACGGTGCGCCGGCAGTTGAGGCGACTGCGCCGCAGATAATCAAATCGTTTTTTCGCTCAAGGACCCCGCGATAGGAAATCGCGGGGTTTTTTTGTCGCACCCTTGCCAACAGTTATAATCAGGGTAGCAAAAAAGCCACTTGCCATGACAGCCGACCAGATCGTGAGTGTGGGGTATTCCAGTGACTGAACTTTCAGCGACTGATACGCAGTTTGAGATCGAACGCGTGGAGATTCTCTTTAAGGAGTTGAGCACGCGCGTCGAGCAGCTAAATCAGGCGGCGAAGCAGATCGAGTTTGCCTCGCCACGGCCGGCGCAGGAAATGGTGCAACTCCTGGCCTCACTCAACGATTCTCTGGAGCAGTTGCGCGAGCGCGTACATTCGCACGAAAAGGAACGCGAACAGCTGCGCGCGCTCCAGGCCATTTCAGGCACGATCAATTCGTCGCTCGACTTGACGGAGGTATTACGCCAGGTCATGGATGCCATCATCGATCTGACGGGCGCCGAGCGTGGGTTTCTCATGCTCACCGACGAAGAAAGCGGCGCGCTCGACGTCCAGGTGGCGCGCAACATGGATCGTGAAACGATCGCGCGCTCGTCGTTTGACATCAGCCGCAGTATCGTGGAGCGTGTGGCAGAGAGCGGCGAACCGGTTGTTACTATCAATGCCCAGACCGATCCGCGCTTTTCGGGTCAGGAAAGCATCATTAGTTATAACTTGCGCTCCATCCTGTGCGTTCCGCTCAAGATACGGGATCGTATCACCGGCGTCATTTACGCCGACAACCGGATTGCCGCGGGTATCTTTGGCGATCGCGATCGCGATCTATTGGCGACTTTTGCCAACCAGGCGGCCGTGGCCATCGCTAACGCGCGTCTCTTTCAACGCACGAGAGAACAGCTGGCGGATATCACCGAGATGAAGAACTTGATGGACGACGTCTTCGCCTCCATCGCCAGCGGGGTCATTACCGTGGACACGGATGACTGTGTGGCTCTTTTTAACCGCGCCGCGGAGCGCATTCTGGGCCTCGACGCTTCTGATGTCTTGGGACACTCCTATCAGGAGGTTCTCAGCACCATAGACGGCTTTGCCGCCATGGTGGAGCAAGTAAAAGCAGAAGGGGGCCAGCATACGGTAGAAGTGGAAGTAACGATGAGGCCCGACGATGGACGCACCAGCCTCAGCTTTACGTTTTCGCCGTTATGGGATATGCAGGAGCACGTTCATGGCGTGGCAGTCGTCGTCGAAGATCTGTCCGAAAAGAAACGCCTGGAGAGCGTGCGCCGGTACCTGCCGCCGGCCCTGGTGGAGCAGGTGCGCGACCTGGACGCAGCCGGCCGGCCGCAGCGCCGCTTTATGAGCGTGCTCTTTGGCGATGTCCGTGGATACAGCACCATCAGCGAACAGTGGCCGCCGGAGGAGCTAGTCGAAATCCTCAACGGCTACTTTTCAGTCGCGGCCAATGTGATCAATCGTTTCGAGGGCGTCATCGACAAGTACATGGGCGACGCCTTTATGGCTGAGTTTAATACCACGCTCAACCCCCAGGAAGATCACATTGAACGCGCGGCGCGCACAGCCCTGTTAATACGCGAGGAAATCGCAGCCTATCATGAGGCGTTCCCGCCCGAGCGACGCCTGCACTTTGGCATCGGAATCCACAGCGGGGAGTCGGTGGTCGGCAATGTGGGCACCCATTTCCGCAAGGACTATTCGGTCATCGGCGACGCAGTGAACCTGGCCAAGCGTCTACAGGAAGTGGCGGAACCCGATCAGATTCTGGTGACCCACGCCGTTTACGAGCGGATCAAGGATTGGGCCGAGCTTCGCTTTGTGGCCGAGCAGCAGCTCAAGGGGCGGGACACGTTGGAGCGCATCTATGAGCTGGTGTCGGCCGCGTAACCAGACGGCACGCGCGACATCTTTATTCGGTAACGTGCACCGGTCCCAGGATGATGCGATCTCCCACCAGGTTGCCTTGCGCATCGGCGCGGTGTAGACGCCGTCCCCCCGTCATTTCGTAGAGTCCCACTTCAGCATAGTAGCGGCCCGGCGGTATATCCGTGGGCACGCGATATGGATCCAGCAGGCGTTGTCCCGGCAACCACTTAGGAATCCACAAATGCGTCGGCGCTGAGCCGCCCAACGGCGTATAGTCCAGGGTCACCCAGGGCCGGTTACTCTCGTCGATAAGGTGCACGAATACCGTGTAGCTGTCTTCCGCCCTTGCCAGACTTTGCCACTGCAATATCAGCTGGAACGACTCTCCCTGGCCCACTACCAAGGGTTCCTCCCACTCGCCGCCACGCCAATCCAGGCCGCGCCCGGCCCAGGCGCCGGCTAACCCCACGCGCTGCCGGAAGTTGGCCAGCAAGCCCGCGGTTGAAGGCGGGTTTGCCTGTGCGGCCACTTGCAGCATTCCCAGGGACAGCTCCAGTTCGGTGAAGTTGTCGGTGCTCAAATTCTTTAACCGCAGCGTGAGCGGATAGTTGCCGGCGGCCAGATCGTGTGGCAGCGGCAGGTCGAAACGCTCCACGATGACCTCGCCCGCTTGCCAGAGCGTGCTTAGCAGGTGGTGGTCGGTCGTAAATGTATACTCGATGGCCTCTGCCCCCGCACCTAATTGCAGGGATGGAACGTAGACCTGTTCGAGCGTCTCGTGGGCGCGCATTGCCAGCGTCAGTGGCACAATCTGCCCCGCGGTAAACTCAGTCTCCGGCAGGGAGTACGCGACAAGCTCTATCTCGCCGCCTGTGGCGTCTGGCGGAGCCGGCGTCAGCTCCGGCGGCACGCTGCTGTCTTCCGGCTCTACCACCTGGTAGAAGGGGCCGCGGGGCCGCAGACGGAAACCGGCGCCTACGATTTCGGGCCGATAGCTATTCACGTAGACGGGTCCGCCGCCCAGATAGGCAAAGACGCTTTCTACCCACGGTCGCTGTGTGGACACGAATTCGGGGCGCACGTCCTGGGGATCGGGCCAACGGTTTTCGACGAAGCGCGCGTACCACATGGGCGTCATGTGCTCCCAGTCATGGAGTAACACGGCGCCCTCTCCTCTATTCTCGAAGTAGTCGAAGACGGCTTCCACGTGCGCTCTGCCTTCGTCGTACTGCCTCAGGGAGATATGGGGCAGATTACGAGCCAACTGCAGCGCCGGCCCCATGAGGAAGAGAGCCGCCAGCAGCAAGCCCAGGGCCGCGACGCCCGGCCTGGCGCGCCGCCAAACGAGCGCCAGCAGTGCGTAGAGTCCGGCGCCGGCAAACAGGGCCACGAGCATGAATAGGCCCAAGGCGTAGGCCATAACATCTTGCGCGCGCAGATTGAGAACGAAGGCGTAGTTGAAGAGAAAGGCCAGCGAAAAGAGGACAAACAACGGGCGGCGACTGCTCCGGCGATAGAGCCAGACCAGACCCAGGAGCGCCAGCATAATCGTCGTCAGCGAGTACTGCAGACGGAGCAGCGACCAGAACACGAGGGCGCGCATGGGCTGATCGCGCAGCCCGAAAAACGGCAGGCTCTCAGTCAGTCCCCGCGCCAACACGTGGTCCAGAAAGCCCTGCAGTGTGTTCATGTCGTGCGGCCCGAAAACCGGTTCCATGGCGCTACGGAAGGGTAAGTAGAGCCACACGCTGAGTCCCAGCAGCGCCCATACAATCATTTTCAGGAGCGTGCGCCACTCGCGCAGGATGTGGGGCCGCACGAGGAGGATGAAGATGCCGTACGCGGGAAAACTGATTACCGTCAGAGGATGATGCGTTACGCCCAGGCCTGCTGAGACGGAAAACACGTATAGCCAGCGGTCCGACCGTTCCGGACCCTGTTGCGACCACCATCTTGTTAGAAAGAAAAGGTTGGCGACGAGAAAAGTAGCCGTCACGATGTGCGGATTGGCGTGAATGGCATGTTGCCACACGTCGGCTGCCGTTGCCAGCGTCAGGGCGGCGAACAAGGCGCCTGTGATGGCGAGCAGGGGCCAGCGGCCGGCGTGCTCCCGCCGCTGCACAGTACGCAAAGTAGCAAAGACCAGCAGGGACGCCAACGTGGCGCTAAACGCCGCCAGCGCGTGCATCCGCCAGGGAATCGATCCGAATGGGATGAACGTCTGGAACAGCTTGCCCAGCAGCGTGAAGAAGGCATACCCCGGCGGGTGGGCAATACCCAACACGTGCGCAACGAGCGTGTACTCCGTAGGGTCGCCCAGGACGAGGGAGCGGGCGAGGGTGGACAAATATAGGAGGGGAATGGTGATTAGAATGAGAGATTGGAGATTAGCGATTAGAGATTGCGCCCGCGCTCTGCTAATCTCCAATCTCCA
>CAYSMQ010000156.1:0-10286 GCA_964432035.1 uncultured Ardenticatenaceae bacterium | reverse complement strand
GTCCAAAGCCGTGTCCGCGCGGATCGTGACGGCCGTGATGCTCGTGGTGGTCGTGATGGCCTTCGCCGTGCTCGTGTCCGGTGAAATCGTCGTGTCCCGCCTTGTCGCGTAATTCGTGGTCAACGATCTCGCCGTCAGCCACGTTAAATACCAGAAAGTGACGAGCGCGTCCAAAATGGGCGCTAATCGTTTCGCCGTCGTCAGTGATGACTGCAATTTTCATCGTGTCTCCTTGTCAGAATTGAGAACCCTGCCATTGGCGACGCGCGCTTCGGGCGCCCAGCGCAGCCAGCGCCGTTCTACCGCCGTCAGCCGACAGCAAGAGAATGAGGCTGATAGTTATGGCCGAAGTCAGGCACCAGAGGCAGGTTGCGCCGATGACGAAGGGTTCAAGAAAGGTCAGGTATGTGGAAAATAGCGTACCCACCAGGGCCATCGCCGGCAGTAATAGTCGCGCCCACATTGCCAGACGACCCGTGCTGTAAGTCGCCAAGAACCAGGCAATGCCAAGAGCGGCATAGCCGCCGATGCCTACCAGCCCAATGGGGACTAGCCCGAAGAGCATGGCGTATTCACTCTGTTGTACGGTGTTGCAATCGCCGACTGGCCCACAGACCGCAGCGGTATGGGTCGTTTCCACGTAGGTCATGTAAACAGAGACGACAATACCCACAAGTACGAGCAGGGGAATCATCCATTGGGCGCGTCCATCTCCGCTTGTGACGATAGCGCCGGCCTGCACAGGTCGTGCAAGGCGCAGAAGTATCCACGCCACAAGAACGACCATGCCCAGGAGCACAAGCACCGAAAGCGAATTTCCGACGGTGTCCTGAGTGAAACGGTCAACGACGCTGCCGGTGACGCCCTCGCCGATGTCCTGAATGGCGCCTGATTCACCGGACAAGGCGGGTTGCTCCGGGTCAGGATCGTCTGGCGCTGCGGCAACTGCCGTTGCTGTTTGTGCCGGGCGTGGCGTGGCTGTGGCGCTCTGTGCGGTCGGTTCGGCCGTTCCTTCCGTGGTCCCGGCGTTGTCCAGCGCTTCGGCGAAGCCGGGAAGATCGGGCCAGTCGACGCCGCCCTCGTCTAGATAGGAATCTACCAGCACGGGAAACACCTGGGGGATTTCAATAGAGCCCACGAGAACTTTGTCGCCGACGATGAGTGTGGGAACACCGCGCCGTTCGGGCGCAATGTCAAAACGTTCTATGGCGGCCTGGTAGAAGACATTACCATCGGGGTGTGCCGTGTCCACAATCACGACTTCGAGCTGCGCGCCGTATTTCTCCAATAAAGGCGGGAGATCTTCGGTCATCACCTGGTGGCAATGCGGACACGACGGCGAGTAAAAGAGAACGGCGCGCACGATGCCGTCTTGAGCTTGCACCGTGGACGTCATGCCAAGAAAAATGTAGGCTAGGATCAGGCTGAGTTTGCACATGTGTTTCGTCATACTGCATTAGTCTCCGAAACTCATCATTGTTGGTGCGGTTTCCTTGTGCGGGGATCCACCGCCTCGCTCTCTGCCTCACCTGGGTAGTGGGCCGGTGAGGCGCTCCAGAAGCGTAAGCCATAGCGATAGATTACCTGTGCGCGACCACCGGCTTGTAGCTTGGCCAACGTCTCTTGAACCTTCCCCGGGGACCAGCGCGCCAGCGCGTCAAGAAGATCTTTCTCGCTCATTGGATGGCGCGTAATGATTCCTATGACGGCCTCGGCGAGTGCTGCGGCGTCACCGTCGTAACCGCCTAGATCGAATGTGCCATGAGCAGGATGGATCACCCGCGCGACTGTGCCAAGGATGGCCTGCGCTCGCATAAGACCTTCTTCGTCGGGCGGTTCCACCCAGGTTTCCGCCGGTGGCCGCGTGGGTAGGCTAAGGTGTATTTCTTGTGGATTGACGCGCCGGAAGATGGCGGCGATGTCGCGCAGAGCCTCTTCGGTGTCGTTCAGACCGCGCACCAGCATCACCTCGGGCCACAGTTTGCCACGGTACTCGGCGCTAAAGGATACCAATCCCTCTACTTGCCGCTCGAACGTGGACTCCGGATGAGGTCGATTAAGGCGGCGAAAAAGCGCTGGCGTGCCGGCGTCCATGGTTGGCAATACGGCGTCGGCGGCCATCAACTCTTGACGCACGTCTGGCCGGTAGAGGAGCGAGCCGTTGGTGATGAGCGCTACGGGCAGGTCGGTAAGACCTTTGACCTGGCGGATAAGCCAGCCGGTGCTGCTGTGTAAGGTGGGTTCGCCAGAGCCCACAAAGGTAACCCAGTCGATCTCACCAGGCCTATGTGTCGCCAGCGACTGGCTTAATTCGGCTACGATCTCCTCACGCGGAAAATACTCCCTGCGCACGCATATTACCGGCATGGTGCGACCCAGCTGGCAGTAAACACAGTTCCAGTTGCAGGTTTTCAGCGGAATGGTGTCAATGCCCAGCGACTGTCCCAACCGTCGGGATGGTACGGGACCAAAAACATATTTCATCTGCGCCACCCCCTCTACAATCCTAATTAAGGCTCGCGTTTCAGCGCAGGCGCTCCTATCGACTACCCAGCTTCGAGGCTGTGCACGAGTAAGCCACGATCCTCTTGCAGGATACGGGTCACATCCGTGGCCCGGTCGTCCGGCGTTTGCACGATGATCAAGGCCGAGCCGCGCCGCACGCCTTCCACGTAAGAGTACAGATCTTGCTCGAGACGATCCATGCCCACAATGGCGCCCATAAACAGGCCGCCGATCACCCAGTAGACGACGATGACCACCAGGAGCGCCGTACTGGTCATGAAGGGGCAACCCACTTCAGAACAGTTGAATATGGTCGCCGGGATGCCGTACAGAGCGCCCACGAGCAGACCAAGCGCGCCACCGGCGAGCGTGTACTTCAGGGCAACCGGCAACTTTTTGCGTCCCCCCAGGCGCTTCCAGACTTGCGCCGGACGCATCAGCGCGGTGATATCATTGGCGCCAATGCCTGTAGCCTGCAGCGCTTCTCGCGCATGTGCCACATGCTCTTCGTCAGGTATTAAACCGATAAGCGTTTTCATTGACTTCCCCCTTTTCGGAGAATTGTTGGTGGAGACGCCTGGCCAAATGACCCCCTTCACCGGCAAAAAATACCATCATTAGCAACGCCGGTATTTCACTCGGGTTGCGAAAACAGTGGGGAATTGACGCCTCGAACAACAAGCTATATCCGGGCTCCAAGTTATATACACGCTCCCCAACACAATAATCCACTTCTCCTTCAAGACAGTAAACAAATTCCTCGCCCGAATGCGTGACCGGTTGTTCGATGTTGCCCGCGCCGGCTGACACTCTTATCAAGAATGGCTCGAGCTTTTGGTCACGGAGGCCAATTCCCAGACTCTCCATGGCGATGCCGTTAGAATCTGACCGTAGTCTGGCAGCAGGCCGCACGAACACGACGGGCTGTTCCTGCTCTTCTCTGAAGAAGTCGGCGATGGACACGCCAAGGGCAGTAGCCAACAAGTGTAGCGAGGAAACGGTGGGCGAATTCTCACCTCGTTCGATTAAGCTGATGGCGTTTATGGACAGACCACTGCGTTCGGCAAGGGCGCGCAGCGACCAGCCCCTTTCCTCGCGGATAGAACGAATGCGCTGCCCGACGTCGGGCGCTTCTGGAATAGACATATGCTTTATCCTCACCAACGTCTCTTATACGTAAATAATACCACAAAATAGTACAAACGTAAATTAAAATGGTATAATTGAGCCACCGGTTACGCTGTATGGCGCCGGAAAGCCTTCTAGGCGCTGATAGTACCTGGTCAGTTGACCAGGCCGAGATCTATCCACTTAGTTGGATCGTGTCTGCTCCAGCGGATGAACCGGACACGAGCAGAAAAAAGTAAGATGTGATTACAAACTGACAGAGACGGCATCGGCGCGTGCAGGAAGAGGGTGCTGCAGCCAGACGCGCCAAGAACGGAGACGGAGTCATGTACGCCAGAAGTCCGACGAACAGGTTGATATTCGCTCTCGTAAGCGTATTAATTCTTACTTTTGTTACTGGCTGCGGACCGACCGTGGAAATCGAGCCGGCAATTACGGTAGAGGCGCGGAGTACGGTGCAGACGCCGGAAGAGGCTCCTGGCCCGACGCCAATTTCGATTCCGGCAGCCATTCCGGACACAGAACGCCCTGCTGGGGTCGTGGATGCTTTCTACACCTGGTATCTTGACCCTCAACGAAGCGGTGAGTTTACCGCGAGCGCCTATCTGACGCAGCGACAGATAGACGCCGCGGCAAAAGCGATGGATAGGCGTGTCGGAGCCGATCCATTCTTGTTGGCGCAGGAAACGCCGGCAGCGATCCGCGTGGAGGAAGTAACCGTTGGCGTGGGGACTGCGCAGGTCATCTTACATCAGTATTTCAATGTGGCCGACGTCGACGAGGGGAATTCGTGGGATCTGACACTGGATTTGGTTCGCAAGGACGAGGGCTGGAAGATCGATCGCATACAACGGGGTAGCCCGCTAACGGTCGAAGGCGTCGTACAACTTTTTTACAACTGGTATTTTAGCTACGGTGCGTCTGAGCAGGGCCTTGGCAGCGCCGGCTATGCGCTGGAACAATCGGGGAATCCTCTGGCAGACAGAGCATATCGCTCCAGTTCCTATCTGTCTGCCCGGTTCATCGCGGAGGTGGACGCGCTTCTGGTGCAGTTCAGATCCGGCGCCGAGATTTCAGAAACGACGGCGTACGATCCGTTTCTGCGTGCCTTTAATCACCCTGCTGGCTTTCACGTCATGGCTCACAACAACCGGACTGATGGCGCAGACACCATCGTTCCTGTGCAATTGAGCTATGGGGCCTTGCAGACGACCATCGACGTTATCGTACGGGAAGTGGCTGGTCGGTGGCAAATTGTGGACGTGCAAGGAGACCTTCCCGACGATGCAACTGCTGCGTCTCAGGTCGCCGCTTTGTTCAGCGCTTCCTACTTCGGCCGTTGGTATGCTTACGCCGACGAGCACGGCTTGCCACACGTGGGGGACGTCGATCTGGCGCCATTCTTGGACGAGATTGCCGACATCTATGAACAGAGTCCTTATCTCAGCCCGGCATTTTCGGATGTTAGCAGGGAAAAAGTCTCCAACGGCGGCGAAGCTATCGATCCATTCTTCCAGGCATCCGCTGTGCCTGCCACCATGGAGATCGAAGATGCATGGGCCGACGGCGATCGCGCGGAGGTCCGCGTTCGGCAACGCTGGCATGAAGGGCATGAAGTACGACCCCTGACGATCAAGCTGGGGCGGGCAGAGGGGCGCTGGTTAATTGAAGAGGTCGTGCCCATTAAAGAAGCGATAGCGACCGGCGTGGATCCGCGGTCAGAGATGCATCCCGCCGACGTGGTGCGCGCCTTCTTTTCCGGCTACCTGCTGAACGGAGGTTACGCCGGCGGTGCGCACCGTGACAACGACTATCTGTCTCCGGCGTTTGCAGAGAGCGTGGAATATGACGTCGGTTATCTTCGCGATTTGGGCGTTCCTGTCGACGAATACGATCCGATTTTGCATAGCGCCATCAGTGTCCTGCCGGGCCGAATGCATGTTGAGGTAGGCGCCCTGACGGTGGATGAGGAATTACATATTGCACTCGTACAAGCCAACCGCATCTATGAAAACGGCGCCTCTTTGCCGCTCGCCGTGTTGCTGGTGCGTGATTGGGACAACCATTGGGCGATTCAGGACATTGGCGCCGTCAATGCTGCCGGCTTATGGGAGGAAGGGGTTGGCGCCACAGAAGCATTGTGGTTAGGAATGGAGAAGGCATACACCTATGGCTGGGCCTTGGCCTATCTCTTGCACGGCGAGCGTGCGGACGTTCTGCCGGAATTGTTGCACTTCGACATGGAGGCTGAAGGCGGCATGACGTTCTGCACAGAATCGCCGCCGCTTGCTTTTGCCATCGCGAGCATCTTTGTGGAGCCGGACAATGGGCAGGACACGCGAAGAGCGAGAATGGTGGTGCGCACGACGGAAGCGCATGCGTTACTCATCCTGGATCTAGTAAAACGTGATTGGAAGTGGGTCATCACGGACCAGCAGTGCGGCGATACGCCCGTGGGTCGCGCGGCTGCCTTCTACACATCCTACCTGAGCGCGTCCGGAAACCGCGCGGCGCAGCGGGCGTATGCGCATGGCGATTATCTGACTGCCGATCTGATAATGAATATAGATGAAGCCGCTGCTACAGGAGAGAATGCCCTGAAGTTGACGCGCGCAACGCCCCGGTGGTTCGAGGTAAGCGCGGGCCCAACAGACAAAAGTGCGAACGTGACGCTAACCTTTAACGACGGAACGACGCAAGACTTTACGCTTTCGTTCGTGCTGGTTGACGGGCGCTGGCTACTCAGTGATGTTTCTGAAGCAGAGTAGTCAGACTCAACGCTGCTGGCTGGTGTAGGAGCGCAAATGGATCATACCGTGCAGTCACAAAGACAAGTAGGGCTCAAATGGTGGCCCCTTAGCCACCGCAGCAAGATCGTGGCCTGGGCCTTCGTCCCTGCGAGTCTCATCCTGGGAACTGTGGTGCTAGTTGCCTTCTTCACCTACCGGCAGGTGACTTCAGAAATGGTTATGGAGCGCGATCGCCAGCTGGTACAGGTGGCGGCCATCCAGCTTGCCGATCAGCTGGAAGAGCGCACGACTTCTTTGGGTCAAGTTGCGCGCGTCTTGGCGGCTACCAGTGACCTTGATAGCTTGCAAGAGCTGCCGCCAGGCAGATCACGTGCCGGCCTGGTGGCTTTTGACGGGGGCATCGTTTTCGTCAACCAGCGCGGAGTAGTCGTCACTTCAGAACCACGCCGTCCAACCTTAGTCGGGCAGGATTGGTCGACCCAACCGTTCATACGCCAGGTGCGCGAACGCCGGCAGACCGTTTACTCCGATCTGATCAAATCCTCGACGGGACCTGGGGACCGGCCCCTATACAGTATTGCGGTGGCGATGCCGGTGATCGGAGCCACTAACGAACTTCGCGGAGCGGTCGTTGGTTTCTACCGTCTGAACGCGCCCGGTACGGGACCCTTCTCAGACAGTGTGTTGCAGGCGCCGCTGCAAGGCGAGCGGACAATTTACGTCGTAGACGGCAGTGGAATGGTCCTCTATCATGCCGAGGTAGCACAGATTGGGGCCGACTATGGAGAAGTTGCTTCGGTGCGGACGTTGGTGGCGGAAAGTGACGGCGCGCTGCGTACAGTAGACGAAAAAGGCGATGCCATGGTGACGGCGTTTGCGACCGTTCCGGGAACCGGGTGGGGACTGGTTGCCGAGGAAGCGTGGGCTTCGCTGGTGGCGCCGTATGCCGGCTATCAGAATCTGCTCCTGTTTCTGCTGGGGTTGGGGCTGGTCGCGCCCGCGGCAATCGTATTGGTGGGTGTGCGGCGCTTGATGAGACCGCTAGAAGCATTGACGCTCGCGACGCAAGAAGTGGCGCGCGGTAAGTTCGGTAGGACGATTCAGGTGGACTCCGGCGATGAAATCGAAACCCTGGCGCGCAATTTCAATCACATGTCGGCGCAGCTAGCAACGTCCTATGCGCGACTCGAAGAGCGGCTGACGGCGCGCACGCGGGAGCTGCGCGCGTTGAACGCTATTGCCGCCGTCATCAGTCACGCAGACGAGCTGCGTGCTGTCCTGCAGGTGGCGTTAGACGAGACGCTTGCGGTGATGGATTTGGAGGCCGGAGGCGTCTACATCTTGGATGAGCAACAAGAGCGCCTGAGCCTACTCGCGGACAAAGGTCTAGAGACGGCGCTCGTGGAGGCCATTGACGACCTGGCCTTGGGCGAGGGATTTTCTGGCGAAGCGGCAGCGCAGGCGCGGCCCGTACTGGCGTTCGATTTGACCGTAGATGCGCGATTAACACGAAAGGCTCTGTTGGAAAGCGGTTTTCACGGTCTGGGTTGTTTTCCTATCAGCGCCAGTGGTCGCGTTCTAGGCACGCTTTTTATTCTTGCGCGCGAGCGGCGCGAGTTCTCGTCCGAGGACGTAGAATTGCTGACAAGCATCAGTCACCAAATGGGCGTAGCAGTGGAGAACGCGCGCCTCTTAGAACAGGTGCAGGTTTCTGCGGCCGAGGAGGAACGACAACGACTGGCGCGCGAATTGCACGACGCCGTGACGCAAACCTTGTTTTCGGCGAGCCTCATTGCCGAAGTGCTACCGCGATTGTGGGAAAAGGATGAAGCGCTGGCGCGATTACGCTTAGGCGAATTGCGAGAGCTGAGTCGCGGCGCACTGGCGGAGATGCGGGCGTTGTTATTGGAGTTGCGTCCGGCGGTGCTTGAAGCAAGCTCCTTACCGGATCTATTGCGTCAACTGGTGGAGGCAACGCGCGGGCGGGCGCAACTTGACGTTGCGCTTACGGTAGACAGCGCCCCACCGTCGGGCGGTCTGCCGGGTGACGTGCAAGTAGCCCTGTATCGTATTGCACAGGAGGCGCTGAACAACATTGTGAAACACGCAGAAGCGACCAAGGTCGAGGTTCAGATCGCGTTCGGCGCGGCGGGCGTGCTGCTGGACATCCATGATGACGGAAAGGGCATTGACGATGGCGTGCTAAACAACGGTCGACGCGCCGATTCCTTTGGATTATCAATCATGCGCGAGCGAGCAGAAAGAATCGGGGCCGATTTGCACATCGAAAGCGGCCCGGACAACGGAACTACAATCGCTGTGTTCGCACCGTTGCCAGAATTATGATCTTTGTCGCTACACAAGGCGTCATTTGCCACTGCTGGCGCGCCGTCTCGGCCTTAAGATTAAAGTTGGGGACCATGGACTTCGTAGCAAAATAGGCAAGGGGGACAGATGTCTTTCGAATATCAACCTATACGGGTGTTGTTGGTTGACGATCATGCCGTCGTGCGAACCGGCCTGGCGACTTTCCTGGTGGCATATGATGACATTGAACTGGTCGGCGAAGCGCGCAGCGGGGAGCACGCCTTGCTGCTTTGCGAACACGAGCGGCCCGATGTGGTGCTTATGGATCTGGTGATGCCGGGGATAGATGGCGTGGAGGCCACGAAGAAGATTCGCGAACGCTACCCAGAGGTGCAGGTGGTGGCGCTAACCAGCTTTCGCGACGAAGAACTGGTGCAGGGCGTGTTGAAAGCAGGGGCCATTGGCTATCTGCTGAAAGATGTGACAGCCGAAGAGCTCGCCACTGCAGTGCGCAACGCGCACGCCGGCAAGTCCACGCTGTCGTCCGAAGCAGCACAGGTTCTGATACGAGCAACACAACAGGAGGCGTCGCCGGTGCAAGCATTTACAACTCGGGAGCAGGAGGTCCTGGCCCGAATGGTCGAAGGGATGAGTAATGCAGAGATTGCATCAGACCTGGTGCTCAGCACGGCGACAGTCAAGTTTCACGTGAGCAACATCCTCTCTAAACTTGGTGTTCGCAGTCGTACCGAGGCCGTTGCTATGGCCTTGCAAGAGGGCCTGCTGTCAGATTAGAAATTGGAATAGTCGCCGGCGCCTGCAAAGGATCGCACGCTCATTTTTAACCACCGTTCAACTTGGCTTTAACAGCCGTTATGCCTCGCGGTGCACAGTCGTTAACTTCCAACTGAAGGGATGCCAAAATAAAATTTAACGCGTTGCCTTGTTTTACCCCGGCCGCGTTCCCCATAATCGTCATACAGCTTAACTCAATCATGGCTGTGGAGGTCGAGTATCCAGTCTTGGCCCCACGCATGCACGACAAGGAGAGAGAAATGCATTTTAGACGTATGCTAGTAGTGGCCCTCGCCCTGATTTCGATCTTGCTGTTGGCCGCCTGTGGGGGAACCGAAACGCCGGGCCCGGCAGAGGAGCCGGTGCAACAACCAACGGCAGAGGCTGACCCGGAACCAGAAGCGGATCCGGAGGCCGTCGTTACGGTGGAGGGCGCTGAAGGTGAGGCAGGAAGCCTAGTTGTCTACTCTGGACGTGGCGAGAGCCTGGTTGACCCGCTAATTCAGGAATTTGCGGCCGAAACGGGCATTGACGTTCAGGTGCGCTACGGTGGTACCGCAGAGGTCGCCGCGACATTGCTAGAGGAAGGCGAGAATAGCCCCGCGGACATCTTTTATGCGCAGGATCCGGGTGGATTGGGCGCTGTACAAGAGGCGGGTCTCCTGTCGGAAGTGCCCCAGGCGCTGCTAGATCGTGTGCCTGAGCGTTTCCAATCTCCAGAAGGTAACTGGATCGGCATTTCGGGGCGCGCGCGCGTCGTCGTCTATAACACGGAGGCAATCACGGATCCGGAATCAGAGC
>CAYSMQ010000155.1:3748-10309 GCA_964432035.1 uncultured Ardenticatenaceae bacterium | reverse complement strand
CGGCAGTCTTACAGCTTGATCCCGATATGCATGCATTCCTCCGGGAACCAATGCGAGAGTACCATTTTACGATACCAGTACGCATGGACGACGGTCGGACACGTGTGTTCAGAGGGTATCGCGTGCAGTACAACGACGCGCGCGGTCCGGCAAAGGGGGGCGTGCGCTACCATCCCGACGAGACTATTGACACGGTGCGCGCGTTGGCGGCATGGATGACATGGAAAACGGCCGTCGCCGACATCCCCTTGGGTGGTGGAAAAGGCGGCGTGATTTGCAACCCGCGCGAGCTTTCTCGTACCGAGCTGGAAAGATTGAGTCGTGGTTACATGCGCAACATTGCGCGTAGTGTGGGTCTGACGCAAGACTCCCCGGCGCCGGACGTAAATACCAACGCGCAGATTATGGCCTGGATGCTGGATGAGTATGAAACGCTGATGGGCCGGCATGAGCCGGGCGTGATCACCGGCAAGCCGCTGGAACTGGGCGGCTCTGCGGGCCGTCCACCGGCAACAGCCATGGGCGGTATTGTCACAATCCGCGAGACGGGTCATACGCTCGGCGTAGATCTTGAAGGCGCTACGTGCGCCATTCAGGGCTACGGTAATGTAGGATCGTACGCGCACAAGCTGGCGACTGAAGTGCTGGGCCTAAAGGTCATTGCCCTCAGCGACGAATTTGGCGGTATTTTCAACGGGGACGGGCTGGATTATGAGACGGTCTCAGGGCACATGCGCCAGACCGGGCGCATCCCCGACGCGCCAAACAGCGAACCGATCAGCAATGAAGATCTGCTGACGCTAGACGTAGATGTCCTCATCCCGGCAGCGATTGAGAACCAGCTCACGGAGCAAAATGCCGATGACGTGAGCGCGCGAATTATCGCCGAGTTGGCCAATGGCCCCACAACGCCTGAAGCTGACGATATCTTCGAGGATAAAGGGATTTTCGTTATCCCCGACTTTCTGTGTAATGCCGGTGGCGTGACGGTCTCTTACTTTGAGATGGTGCAGAATGCCTACCAGTTCTATTGGGACGAGTCGCTGGTCTCCGAGCGCCTAGATAAGAAGATGACGACGGCGTTCCACGGCGTGCACGAGATGGCCCAGCGCAAGCAGGTCAGCAATCGCGTGGCGGCCTATCTAGTAGCCATTGATCGCGTGGCGACGGCGGTGCGACTGCGGGGGTGGGTATAGGGTTAACCACAGAGCCCACAGAGAACACGGAGAAATCTGAGGGGGAGTGTTTGGGAGCAAGCTTAAAGTCGGGCCGAACTACCTGGCTTTTTGCTGGCAAGATGCTTGTTTGATTAGAACGTTTGTGCTATAATTTAAGGGTGATTGAGACGGTTGACGGCGGTCGGTCATGAGGCTTGTGGAATGGCAAAAAGGTGTTAGTATTCAGATATTATCCAGGCGTTGACCGTCAAATATTTGGCCAGTTTTAAGGAGCAAAAGCGATGTACCAAAAAGTGATAATTGTGGGCAATTTGGGACGTGATCCGGAAATGCGTTATTTGCAGGATGGAACCGCTGTTACCAATCTGAATGTTGCTACGAATAGAAGCTGGACTGATCGAGCGAGCGGCGAAACGCGAGAGGAAACAACATGGTTTCGCGTTTCTGTCTGGGGACGGCAAGCTGAGACCGCGAACCAATATCTGAGTAAGGGGCGTCAGGTACTGATTGAGGGCCGTTTAGAGACTGACCCACAAACTGGCGGGCCGCGTTTATACACGCGCCAGGATGGTACCGTAGGTGCATCTTACGAGCTTAGGGCTTTTCAGGTGCGATTTATCGGTGGACGTGAGGCGGGCGGTAGCTTTGACAGCGGCGACGACTTTGACCAGAGTCCGGTCGAGGAAGAGGACGATATTCCGTTCTAGCGGGGAAGGGGCTGAAGCAGAAAAGGAAATGCCAGGCACTTGCCAAGTGCCTGGCATTTTTCGTCTACCTACTTACTGCCCATCGCAAGGAAGACGCTGAGCGAAATTTCTTCGTTTGACGGCGTGTCGCAGCAGTCGCAGGAGCCGGCGGCGTCCTCGATACCGACCTCCCGAAGGTCGGCGGCGTCGAACCAGCGACGCAAATCTTCACGCGCAAATCCCAGCCAGCGATCGGCCATCTCTTCGCGCATCCAAGCCTGGTCGTGGCTGTCCAGGTCTGTGATCACCAGGCGTCCACCGGGCTTGAGAATGCGCGCCATTTCGGCGATGGCCTGGGCGGGGTCAGGGGTGTGGTGCAGGTACATATTGGCAAACACTGCGTCGAACGTGTCGGCCTCGGCGGGTAGGGCCGCGCCATCGGCGATGCGCAACTCCACGCGAGCGCCCGCATGTGCCAGATTCTCTGCCGCGACCTGCAACATCTCGGGGCTAGCGTCAAAGCCTACCAGCCGTCCGGCGAAAGGCAACAGACCTTGCAACACGAAGCCCGTACCGGTACCTACATCGGCGACGACGGCATCGGGCGGCAGCGCCGCACGGGCTATGGCGTCATCGCGCATGGCTTCGGTGAAAAAGCCGGAGCGTAGCTCGTCCCATTCGGTTGCAACATTGGAGAAGTATTGTTGGGGAGTGGTCATTAGGTCCTCCTGGGGGATTGGAGATTAGAGATTGGAGATTGGTCAGTTTACAGTTCTCCACTCTCGAGTCATCCTTCTTTTGTTGCCGTCACGCGTGCGCTGAACAGGCGTGGGTTGCTGTTTAGGCTGACCGTGCCGGCCAATTCTACCTGTGGCGCGGCTTTGTCGCGGACGGAAATGTTGGTGAAGCCGGCGGCGCGGATGGCGGCGACGTAATCTGCCACGTCCTCGGCGCCACTGATACAGGCGGCCCAGGCCTCGGCGTCTGCGCGCGCCTCGTCGCTAAAACGACCTTGGGTCACCATGTCAGAGACCGCCAGGCGACCGCCGGGACGCAGCACGCGATAAGCATCGCGGAAAACGGCTGCTTTGTCTGGGCTTAGGTTGATGACACAGTTGGAAATAACGACGTCCACGCTTTCGTCGTCAAGAGGAAGGTCTTCGATGTAGCCCTGGCGAAAGTCGACGTTTTGTAGGCCAAGTTTGTCGCGATTGCGCTCGGCGCGCGCGATCATTGCCGGCGTCATGTCCACGCCAATAACACGCCCCTCAGGAGCCACGCGTCGCGCCGCGAGGAAGCAGTCCATACCGGCGCCCGACCCTAGATCGAGCACCGTCTGTCCCGGCTGTAACTCGGCGAGCGTGATCGGATCGCCACAGCCAAGGGACAGGCTGCTCACGTCGCCGGGTAGTTCAGCCAGATCGACTTCATAGAGCTGCTCACTGCCACAGCAGTCATCGTCGCCACAACAATCGCTTGCCTCGCCGGCAAACTGGGTCTCGGCAATGCGCCCATAATGGCTACGCACCGCTTTATGTACTGATTCGTTGGGAAGAGAACTCATGTTACACCTCGCATTGATACTTATCTATGTGTATTAGTAAAAAAAGAGACTGAATATTGGAGATTAAGGCGCGGAGCGCAATCTCTATTCTCCAATCTCCAATCTCTCCTCAGGCGCAAACGTCTGCATCAAGTTTCCACAACAGGATGCAACGGCGCTCTGGTTGAGCGTGTAAAAGATCTGCTTGCCTTCGCGGCGCGTGTGTACAAGACCCGCCTGGCGCAGGATGGCAAGGTGGTGTGATACGGTGGGTTGTGTGACGCCCATTTGGGCCACGATGTCACCAACGCACAGCCAGCGGCAGCAAAGGTGCTGCATAATTGTCTGGCGAGTTTCGTCGGCCATCGCTTTGGCAAAAGTTACGGAACTAGTCATGAAATTGTATCGATGATTATCTATTTGAGCATATTATAGCGACTCTGAAAATGTTGTCAAGGCCAATGTGAGCCGAGATGGGGTTTGACTTAGCGGATTCGCGTCGTTAGAATCCGCCAACTTGTGGAGAACACTTGGTCGAGAGGACACATGCGAATTGTAGTTGATGCTATGGGCAGCGATGTCCATCCGCAGCCGGACGTGGAGGGGGCTGTGCAGGCGGCGGGGGAGTTTGGCGATCAGATCATCATTGTGGGCGATGAAGCGCGTATCCAGGAGGAGCTGGAGAAGTACGACGTCTCCCAATTGAAGGTGGAGGTTAGACATGCCTCCGAAACGATTACCATGACGGATTCGCCAAGCGAGGCATCGCGACAGAAGAAAAATTCGTCGATGCATGTGGGATTGAGCCTCGTGCGCGATGGAGAAGCGGAAGCCTTTGTGTCGGCTGGCAACACCGGCGCAATCTTGGCGGTTGCCATGCTACACACCGTGCGCCGTATCCGCGGCATCAAGCGCCCCGCGCTGGGCGTCATGTTTCCCATCGCGGGGCGACCGATGCTAATCGACAATGGGGCCAATGCTGACGTGCGCCCGGAGCAGTTGCTGCAGTTTGCGCAGATGGGCAGCCTTTACGTGGAGCGTGTACGCGGTGTTGAAAGCCCGCGCATTGCCCTGATTTCCAACGGAGAAGAGGAAGGTAAGGGCAACCAACTGATCAAAGAGACAATGCCCTTGTTGGCCGATAGCGGTCTAAATTATGTTGGCAATGTCGAACCCAAGGAATTTGTGCGCGGCGAGGCCGACGTCGGCGTAACGGATGGCTTTACGGGCAATATCATCATGAAAACGGCCGAGGCCATTGCCGCTTACATGTCAGACCTGATCCGCGACGAGCTGATGGCCAGCCCAATCAGCGCCATTGGTGGTTTGCTGGCAAGATCGGCGTTTACGCGCGTGCGACGGCGGTTGAATCCGGATGAAGTAGGCGGTGCGCCACTTTTAGGCGTCAATGGTGTTGTAATTGTTGCACACGGCCGGTCCAACGCGTATGCAATCAAGCAGGCCGTGGGACAGGCCAGATCCGCAGTTGAGCATGACATCGTGGCTGCCATACGGGACGGAGTGGCTTCCGGCTAGCCCGGTTAGGGCTATGTCGTAGCCGCCAGGCACGCACGTTGGAGAATTATCAGAAAAATGACCAATGTCAGGCGCCACTGGCATGCTCTGCGGTAAAGTGTAGCAGTAGGCATTCCTGACAATTTAGAGGTTTACTTACAGTTTATGGTGCAATACTCAGATAGTCGTGGGCGCCCTAGGATAGTGATCACGGGCATGGGCGCGATGAGTCCACTGGGTCACAGTGCCCGTGAGAGCTGGGAGTCGGCCGTCGCCGGACGCTCCGGTGTGGGGCCCATCACCCAGTTTGATGCCAGCGACTTTCCCTGCCGTATTGCCGGCGAGGTCAAGGAGTTTAAGCCCGGCGACTACATGGATTTCAAGGAAGCGCGGCGGATGTCGCGGGCTTCGCAGCTTGCCGTGGCGGCTGCCGGAATGGCGGTGAGTGATGCCTGTCTGGGACCCACTGTGCCCGATGCTGAGGGCACCGGGGTGGTGATCGGCACGGGTATGGGTGGCCTGGAGCGCGCGGACGAGAATCTGCAGGTCTTACGCTCGCGCGGACTGTCGCGGGTCAGTCCGTTTTCGCTGACCAGCTCGTTGCCCAATATGCCCAGCCACCATGTGAGCCTGATGGCGCAGACGATGGGCCCAATCAGCACCGTCATCGCCGCGTGCGCGACCGGGACACAGGCGATCGGCGAGGCCACAGAGTTTATTCGCCGTGGCGCGGCACACACAGTGTTGGCGGGGGGCGTCGAAGGATTGGTACATGAGGCTGCCCTGGCCGGGTTTTCGGCCATGCGTGCGCTGAGTACCGCCTATAATGACTGTCCAGAGCGCGCTTCACGGCCGTTTGACGCCGATCGCGACGGTTTTATTCTCAGCGAAGGCGCGGGCGTCGTGGTCCTGGAACGCCTGGATCGCGCGTTGGAGCGCGGAGCACACATCTACGCCGAAGTGTTAGGACATGCTTCGTCCTCGGACGCCTTCCATGTCGCGGCGCCCGACCCGGAAGGTGAGGGGGCGGTGCGCGCCATGCGTTGGGCGGTGAAGGACGCCGGCATCGAATTAGATGAGATGAGCTACATTAACGCGCACGGATCCTCGACGCCGATCAACGATCGCGTGGAGACCCTGGCTATTAAGAAGCTGTTCGGCGAGATGGCGTATGGCATTCCCGTAAGCAGCACAAAGTCAGTCATGGGTCATGCCATGGGCGGAACGGGGGCGTTGGAAGCGATTTTTTGCGTCTTCGCCTTGCACGAAGGCATCTTGCCACCGACAATTAACTACGAAACGCCAGATCCAGAGTGTGATTTGGATTACGTGCCCAATGTGGCGCGACGCGCAGATATCCGCGTGGCAATGAGTAACTCGTTTGGGCTGGGAGGACAAAACGCCTGCCTCATTCTGCAGCGCTTTGATAATGGTACGGGACCGGAAGCGCCGGCAGACACCGATTAACTATGAAAGTATTTCGCAACGATGCACTAATTCAACGCAACAAGACGATAAGTAAATATGCCAGCATCATCGGCTTTGTGGTACTTGTCGGTGGCCTCATTCTTGGCTTCGTCGATCCCGAGCGCTATCTGATTGTACAGATACTGGCGCTACCGATCGGCTGGCTCCTGTC
>CAYSMQ010000155.1:0-3648 GCA_964432035.1 uncultured Ardenticatenaceae bacterium | reverse complement strand
GGTAACCCGACCAAAGAAGCCGAAAACGCGGTTGCCGCATTGGCCAGTTTTATTAACAAGCACGCGCCGGGGGTAGAAGAGGTGCCCATTGGCGCCATTATCGTCTTTACCAGTAAGCATGGAGGAGAGCTGGATCTGGAGAATTCGCGCATTCCCGCAATGCATTTCACCAAATTGCGCGGATATTTCAAGCAGAAAGCGCCACGAGATCCGTTGCCGGCTGACGATTACGCAGCTATGCGTGAAGCGTTTGACCGCGAGGCGGGCGAGGAACTTCAGACTTTGGCGGAGGGCCGGGTAAGCGGTTAGAAGATGGAACTTATGCCCGGCGTACACTGGCTAAAGGCCGGGTATGCCAACGCCTATCTCTGTGTAGAAGAAAACGCACTGACCCTGGTGGATAGTGGGACGCCGCGCCAGGCTGGCAAGATCCTTGATTACATTTCTAGCCTTGGGCGGGCGCCGTCGGAGTTAAAGTACATACTGATCACACACGCCGATTGGGACCACGCGGGTAGCGCGGCGGAACTTCAGATGCATACCGGTGCAACGGTTTTGGCAGCGCCGGAGACGATCTCCTACTTACGCCGAGGACGCATGCCGGAGCATCTGCCTAAAGCATTTAGCCTTTTACTGGAGCCCATTATTGGACGTTTCAAGCCCCTGACCTCGGAAGCGACGGATGCCATAGAGCCGGGATCCACGTTACCTATCCTGGGCGAACTGCACGTCTTGCCCGCTCCGGGGCACACACCGGACCAGCATGTTTTCTATAGCCCCGGCCGGGGCCTGCTCTTTGCCGGCGACGCGTTGAGGGCCCGTTCGGGAAAAATCGGCTTGCCCTGGGCGTTTATCACGGCCGACGTCGAGCAGGCGCGGCAGTCGGCGCTCCGTCTCCTGGAGCTGGCGCCGGCAGTCATCGCCTGTGGCCATGGTGAGCCGGTAAGGGGGCACGACAATGACGATTTGTTGCAGTTTCAGCGTGAGTTGGCGCGACAATGAGTTTCATATACGAGCGGGTTATACTCGTGAGTGGTGAAATCAGCCGTAACTTTTGACGACCTGGGACAACACTAATAGTGGCATCGACGGGACCTTTCCGTAGATGCGCACCTGAAACAGGTTGTATAGAATACGAGATTAGTTGGAGTATCTAATGAATCGGTCAAATGGAAATGAGGGCCAAATGCTTCGCGTGCCAGAGCTTGACGACGAACTAGAACGAAAAGAAACAATCGAGGATGCGGTGCGTGAAATATTGGCCAGCGTGGGCGAAGATCCCGACCGCGAGGGTTTGGTACGTACCCCAGACCGTGTGGCGCGCATGTACGACGAGCTGCTCGCCGGATATCACGTCGATCCTGTCGCGCTGGTCAACGATGCCTTGTTCAATGTCGAATATGACGAGATGATCGTCGTCAAGGACATTGAGTTCTTCAGTTTGTGTGAGCACCACATGCTACCGTTCTACGGCCGCGCGCACGTGGCTTACGTCCCTTCGGACAAGGTCATCGGCCTTTCCAAGATTCCGCGCATTGTGGAAATGTTTGCGCGACGTCTGCAGGTGCAGGAGCGTATGACGCAAGAGATCGCGAGCCTACTTGATCACGTCTTGAAACCTCAGGGGGTGGGCGTGGTCGTGGAAGGCGCCCACATGTGCTCGATGATGCGAGGGGTCAAGAAAGAAAACGCGCGCATGGTGACCAGCGCCATGCTAGGTAACTTCAAAGAGAATCCCAAAACGCGCAATGAGTTTATGGACCATTTGCGTCGGGATGGTCGACACTAATTTAAGAGATTTGAGATTAGAGATTGGAGATTACCGCGCCCCAATCTCTAATTGCCAATCTCCAATTTCTCTCTGGCGAATGCCAGCGCTTCAGGCTTCGTCTGCACCTCACCCACCGCCTGCGCCTCTTCAATTAGTCGCAACAATCGACCCACTTCGGGGCCAGGTTTCAGGTCCAAGGCTGCAATGAGCTCGCTGCCGTTCAGCAGGGGCTCTGGGGACACCGTCTCTTTATACTGTTCAAAATAGTGCATGAGCAGGCGCCGGACTACGGTCTGTAGAGCATGCCACTGTTGCTCAGGTCCTGGTCCATCATAGGTTGCCAAATGGTCGGCGAGGCTCAACAGCACAATGTCCAGGCCGGCGTCGCCCGTGTCGCGGAAGAAACGGTACACGGCGCGTCGCGAGAGGCGATTGTGGTGAAGAAACGCTTGTGTCAGATGCAATGGTCTCATGTGCCCCGCGACGATCGCGCGCACGTGTGTGACGGCGTCGTTACTCAGCCGCATCTCCCGTAGCCGTCGCGCAGCGATTTTGGCGCCTTCTTTGTCATGGCCCAGGAAGCGAATACGTCCATCCTCCTCTACGCTAGCCGTGGTGGCCTTGCCCACGTCGTGGTACAGGGTGCCCAAGCGTAACACGGCGCGTCCATCGAGCATGCCGTCAATAGGGCGGGCGAGATACTCGCGCAGCGAGGTCGCGTTTGGGTGCAGTATGTCGCGTAGTGAAGGTTCGGTGTCGTCTTGAGGATCATCTTTCCCGGCGAGACTTCTTTCCACCTGTACCAATCGCTGCAGCACGCTCAGTGTGTGGGCTAGCACCGGTTCGTGGTGTGGGGCGGACTGTCGCACGCTCCGTAGCGTTTCGATGGCGGGAAGGGTCACCGATAGAAGATTAAGATCGGCCATCTGGTGCAGAGCGTCGTGTGGCGCGGGGCCCAGCACGATCTTAAGTAGCTCGTCGCGCACTCTTTCTGCCGAGATCTCCGCTATGCGGGGTGCGCCCCGGCGGGCAGCGTCAGCCGTGTCCGGCGTCACTCGAAAGCCCAGGTGCCATGCCAGGCGAACGGCGCGTAAGGCGCGTAGTGGATCGTCCTTGATAGCATGGGAGTAGGCCAAACGAACGACGCCGGCTCGCAAATCGTCGAGTCCGCCGGTGGGGTCGATCACGGCGCTAAGCTCCTGAGGTGGAAAGTTCGCGGCGTCGACGGCCATCGCGTTTATGGTGAAATCGCGCGCGCGAAGATCGGCCTCCAGATCCGGGCCACGAAAGCGCGCAAAGTCAAGCACGACGTCGGGACCCAAGACAACGCGACCGATGTCACGCTCGCGGTCCAGCACATAGGCTGCCACATGTAACGCGTCGCCCACACTAAAGGCCAGTTGTGTGGCATCGCGCTCTACCACAAAGTCCAGGTCATACGCGGGCCGCTCCAGGAGGGCGTCCCGCACCGCGCCGCCGACGAGGTAAACTGGCGTGTCGCGCGAGATCAGTAAGGGGCGGATGCGCGCTAGAAGCTCTGTCGACTCCTGACTCACGCTTCTTGCGGGTCTGGCGCGGCGCCACCAAACACCTGCGGTTTGAGCACGGCGATAAAAGGCAGGTTGCGGTAGAGTTGGGCGAAATCCAGACCATAGCCGACGACAAACTCGTCGGGGATGTCGAAGCCGACATAGTCGACGGGGACGTCCACTTCACGACGCGCCGGTTTATTAAGCAGGGTGCAGATTCGGAGCGACGCCGGCGAACGCGCCAACAGATTGCGGCGCATGTAGTCCAGCGTACGACCGCTATCAATAATATCTTCGACAATCAGAATGTGACGTCCGGCGATATCTTCTTTTAGGTCGAGCACGATG
>CAYSMQ010000154.1:7637-10334 GCA_964432035.1 uncultured Ardenticatenaceae bacterium | reverse complement strand
CTTCATCGCCAACCGCGCTGCCGCCGTGCGCGTGCTCACGTCTAGCTTGCTAAAAATGCTGCGCAGATGGTTCTTCACCGTGTGCGGGCTGATTCCTAGATGCTCCCCAATGGTGCTGTTGCTATAGCCGTGCACCAGCAAGGCCAGCACCTCCTTTTCGCGGTCGGTCAGCAGCGTCGGCGACGGCGCCGGATCGCGCATCGCTTCCACCAGCACGCGATTTGCTTCCGGATCAATCGTGAACTGCCCTTGGCTCGCCGCCCGCACGGCATTTGCCAACGTCTCGGCTCTGACATTCTTCAACAGGTAGCCAACTGCGCCCGCTTCCAGGACACCGCGCACGTAACGATCCTCTTTAGAGCTCGTCAGCGCAACAACCTGCGCCTTGGTGCACTCCTCACGAATCGCGCGCGTAGCCTCCACACCGTCCATGTCTGGCATCATCAAATCCATCAGTACGACGTCTGGCTTCAACTTCCGACAGGCCTCCAGCGCTTCCGCGCCCGTCTCCGCTGTGCCCACGACTTCCAGGTCATCATAGACTTCCAGCAATGCCATCAGCCCTTCACGGATGATGACGTGATCGTCTACGATTAAAATACGAACAGTCTGGTCCGTTGCCATCTTGTCCGCTCCTTTCTTGCTTAAATTTAGCATGCAACTCCATTTTACTAGGGAACGGCCTATAACGGAGTGGCCCAATAGTCTCATTACTCACCTCTAAGACGTTAGCCTGACATGCGTATCTTTGTTAAACTAGCAGCAATCCCACCACGTACCTCCGGCAAGATTCTAAGCCAAAAGAAGGAGACCTGAATGGAGAAAGAAACACTATTGGATTGGTACCGTCAGATGGTGCTGATCCGCCGCTTCGAACAGCGATCTGCTGAACTATACCAGCAGGGAAAAATCGGCGGTTTTCTGCATCTATACATTGGACAGGAAGCAGTTGCCGTGGGCTCCATCGCTGCTAAACAAGAGGGTGACCACGTGATTACTGCCTATCGTGACCACGGACACGCTCTAGCCGTGGGCTCCGATGTCAATGCCATCATGGCCGAACTATTAGGCAAGAAGACGGGCATTAGCAAAGGGAAGGGTGGTTCCATGCACCTGGCCGACGTCCCGCGCAACTACTGGGGCGGCTACGCCGTCGTGGGCGGTCACCTGCCGCTGGCTACCGGCCTGGCGCTCGCAGAACAATACCGCGAAACTGACAATGCCGTCCTCTGCTATATGGGCGACGGCGCCACGAATATCGGCTATTTCCACGAATCACTGAACCTTTCCGGCGTTTGGGACCTGCCCATGCTCTGGATCGTCGAGAACAACAACTACGGTATGGGCACGTCCGTCGACCGCGCCTCTGCCGCCCCCATTGTGCAAAAAGCAACTGCTTACGGCATGGAAGGCGAGCAGATTGATGGCATGGACATCATGAAGGTGTACGACGCCACGAAAGCAGCCTTGCAGAAGATTCGCGATGGAGAGGGCCCGCAGTTCCTGGAAATGGTCACCTATCGCTATGAAGGTCACAGTATGGGTGATCCATTGCGCTATCGCACCAAGGAAGAGGTGGAGAAGTGGCGCGAAGACGATCCAATTGGCATCCTGGAACGCCACATTCTGGAGCAAGAAGCTGCCGGCGAGGACGAGCTGGAAGCGATCGACGAGGAAGTGGAGCAAACCGTCGAAGAGGCCGTGCAGTTTGCCGAAGAATCCTCGCTACCCGATCCTGAAGACCTATATCGTGACATTTACGTGGAGGCATGAGATGGCCCGTATAACAATGCGACAGGCAATTAGCGACGCGTTGCGCGAAGAGATGCAGCGTGACGAGAACGTTTTTATTATGGGCGAGGAAGTTGGTGTGTGGGGCGGCACCTATGCCGTCACCCGTGGCTTTCATGACGAATTTGGTGACCGCCGCGTGCGCGATACGCCCATCTCGGAAATGGCCATCGGCGGCGCCGCCACCGGCGCTGCCATGAACGGCCTGAGACCCGTGGCCGAGTTCATGACCATCAACTTTGCCATGCTGGCCCTCGACCAGATCGTCAACCACGCCGCCAAGGTGCACTACATGTTTGGCGCGCAAATGAAAGCGCCCGTCGTTTTCCGCGCTCCGGGCGGCGGCGGACGCCAGTTGGGCGCCACGCACAGCCACACCCCCGACGTCATCTTCGCCCACTTCCCCGGCCTCACCGTTGTCTCGCCCGGCACACCGTACGACGCCAAAGGGTTGCTCAAATCCGCCATTCGCAGCGATGATCCGGTGCTCTTCATCGAACACGCCACCCTCTACCAGTTGCGTGGCGAGGTTCCCGAAGACGAAGATTACACCGTGCCCATTGGCGTGTCCGAAGTCAAGCGCGAAGGGTCCGACGTGACCATTGTGGCATACGCCCAGGGCCTTCAGATCTCGCTGGAAGCCGCCGAGCAGCTGGCCGAAGAAGGCATTGAAGCGGAAGTCGTCGATCTGCGCACCCTGCGCCCGCTGGACATGGCTCCCGCGCTAGAGTCGTTTAAGAAGACGTTCCGCGCAGTCGTCGTCGAAGAAGGGCATCGCGGCTACGGCATTGGCGCCGAAATCGTATCCCGCCTGCAGGAAGAAGCCTTCGACTACATCGACGCGCCCATCAAACGCGTGGCGCAAGAAGAAGTGCCGCTGCCTTATTCTGCTGAACTGGAGCAGTC
>CAYSMQ010000154.1:669-7627 GCA_964432035.1 uncultured Ardenticatenaceae bacterium | reverse complement strand
AGTCGGCGCTCATTAACCCTGATAAGGTAATTGCCGCAGTGAAGGAGATTATCTAATGGCCGATTATATTGTCATGCCAAAGTTAGGCTTCGATATGCGCGAAGCCGAACTGGTCTCCTGGCTGAAAGAGATTGGCGACCCTGTGGAGAAAGGCGAAATCATCGCCGAAATTGAGTCAGACAAGGCCACCCTGGAACTTGAAGCTCAGGCCACCGGTGTGCTGCTCAAGAAGATTTACGACGAAGGCGCCCTTGTTGCCGTGGGCGACAATATCGCCATCGTTGGCGAAGAGGGCGAAGACGTTTCCGACATGGAGACCGGTGATGGCGCCGCTCCCGAGGCGGAAGCAGACGCGGAGGCTGCCCAAGAGGCGGTTGCCGAAGAGGCGCAAGAGCCGGCTGCCGAAGAAGCTGCCCCTGCACCATCGCCTGACGGCGAACCCGCCGTTGGCGAAGAGTTCCCCGGCGGCGTAAAGGCCACGCCCGTCGCTCGCCGCGTTGCCGGTGAACACGACGTGGATCTTAAACAAGTGAGCGGCAGCGGTCCCGGCGGACGCATCCGCAAAGCCGACGTCGAGGCATTCCTGGAACGCGGTCCGGCCGAACCCGAGCCTGCAGCGCCCGCAGTCGCCGAGCCCACGCCGGTCCCCACCGGTCCCGACACCACCGAAGTGGAAACGCCCCGTCTGCGTCGCGCCATTGCCCGCCGTATGGTGGAAAGCAAGACAACCGTGCCCCACTTCCAGGTCACGTCGGCCATTGACATGGACGCCGCTCTGGCGCTACGCAAAGAAATCAACGCCATGCTGCCCGAAGAGGAAAAGGTCTCCGTCAACGACATCATTGTCAAGGCGGCAGCCCTGGCTCTGCGCGATTTCCCCAATCTAAACGCCTCTTTTGCCGGCGAGAAGATTGTCTACCACAACAACATCAACGTGGGCACCGCCGTAGCCATCGAAGGCGGCCTCACGACCGTGGTGCAAAGAAATACCGATACCTCCACGCTCTCCAAGATCGCCGCCGACCACAAAGAAATGATCGGGCGCGCCAGAGAGGGGAAGGTGCGACCGGAAGATGCGCAGGACGGCACTTTTACCGTAAGCAACCTGGGCGCCTTCGACGTCGAAAACTTCATTGCCATCATTAACCCGCCCGAGGCCGCCATCCTTGCCGTAGGCACGGCAAAGCCCGAAGCCGTCGTGCGTGATGGAGAAATCACCGCCGCCAGCATCATGCGCGCCACCATCTCCGCCGACCACCGCGTCACCGATGGCGCCGAGGCCGCGCGCTACATGCAGAAGTTCAAGGAGTACATGGAAGAGCCGATGCGCCTACTGATCTGACCATGACGACCATTCTGGTGATAGACGACGACGAACTTGTTTCGCAGACCTTGCAGCGTGCGCTGAAGATGTACGGGTACCATGTCATGGTTGCCAACAGCGGCATCGAAGGCCTGCAGCTGGCGCGTCGCCATCGACCCGATCTCTTTATCCTGGACATCATCATGCCCGGCGCCGATGGCTATCAGGTCTGCCGTCAGATTCGGGGCGATCCGCTTCTCAAAGAGTTGCCCGTTCTCTTCTTGACGGCTCGCGGCAAAGATGAGGACAAGATTGAAGGCTTTCGCGCCGGCGCCGATGACTACCTTTCGAAGCCCTTCAATATGGAAGAGCTACAATTGCGCATCCAGGCCATCTTGCGTCGCGTCCAGGAAGCGGAGCCCGAGGAAGAAGAGGAGCCCCTGGTCATCACCGCCGGTGAGGTCACCCTTGACTGCCGCACCTTTCAAGTGACCACACCGTCGCGCACGGTCTTGCTGACCAACGTGCAGTTTGATCTGCTGTACCATCTCATGACCCATCCCGACCAGGTGTTCACGAGCCAGCAGCTCCTGCAAGATGTGTGGGACTACCCACCAGATAGCGGTAGTCCCGAGCTGGTTCGCGCCCACATCAAAAATCTGCGCGACAAGATTGAACCCGGCACCGGTGAACCGATCTACATCCGTACCATTCAGGGGCACGGTTACACTTTTTCGGCGTCGGACAATTCTTGACCGTGGGGCACCCGCCTGACCAGAAGCGCGCGCCGCGCTTGGACCGCGGCGCCCATCCGGTGAAAATTATGTCTTCCGGACATATCCTCATCGTCGACGATGAGCCGAACACAGTTAAATCGCTGACCGACCTGCTCACCAATCAGACCGACTTCACTGTGAGTAGTGCCGCCGACGGTCGCGAAGCAATGCAACGTCTGGAAGAGGCGCCCTCCTCCCCTGCCGGTCCCGTAGACCTCGTCATCCTCGACTGGCGCATGCCCGGCTTGTCGGGCCTGGATGTGCTCACCTGGTTGCGCAACCATCCCACACTTGCCTACACGCGCGTCATCATGTGCACCGCGTTCAACGTTAGCGATGATAAAGTAGAAGCGCTCTCTGCCGGCGCCGACGACTACGTCACCAAGCCCTACCACAATCAGGAGATGCTGGCGCGCGTGGAGACCATCCTTCGCTCGCAGCGACTCGAAAAGCAGCTCCAGGAGCAGACTGAACAGCTGGCAGCCCTAAACAAGGCCAGCAACGCTATCACTACGTCTCTGGAAATAGGACCGATTGCCGAAGCTACCGTCAAGGGCGCGCGCCAGGTTCTACGCACCGACCTTAGCGCCATCTTCCTGCCCGAAGGCGCTCACGAGGCCGACCACAATGGTGACCATGACGGCAAGCGCGACAAGCAGACCGATATCCTTCACTGTCGCGCCGTTTCCGGCGTGGCGCGCCCCGATTTCTTCCAAAATGTAAGCCCCGGACAGGGCGCCATTGGCCTGGCCTACGAAACACAGCAAGCGCTATGCTATAACGATCTACAGGAGGCACAGCGGCAAGATGCCGACTTGCATCCCGCAGCCTTTGATGCACAAGTAGATGCCCCCCGGGGCGTCGAATTAGAGAACTTACTCATCGCGCCCCTCATGTTCCGCAGCCGCTCGGTGGGCGTCTTGCTTGTCGCCAACAAGAAAAGCGGGCCCTTTAGCGAAGTCGATCAAGAGTTATTTACTTCTCTTGCCAGCGCCGTCAGCCGCGCGCTAGAAAATGCCTGGTTGTTCCAGAACGTACGCACGCGCCAGCAGGAATTACAGGAGAGCCACAACCGGTTGCAGGCCGTCATTAACGGCATCTTGAATCCAATCTACACCATTGACGAAAACTACCGTCTGATGGCTGTGAACCGGCACAAAGCCGGCGAATTGCAGACAACACCTACCAATCTAGTCGGTCGTATCTGTTACCGCGCTTTCTTCCAGCGCCGCGCGCCTTGTGAACACTGCCACGTGGCCCAAATGTTGGCGGAGCGAGAGGCGCAACACTGGTCTGTGCGCTGGGTCGGCGACGACCACCTGCCTCAGGAGTGGGACGTGCACGCCTATCCCCTGCCGCGCAGCCACACCGGCGCGCCCAGCGCCGTTGTCGTCTGGCAGGATCGCACCGAAGAGCGGCGGCTCGAGAACTCGCTGCTACAAGCGGGAAAACTGGCGGCAATTGGCCAGCTTGCCGCCGGCGTTGCTCACGAAATCAACAATCCCCTGACGGCCATCAACGCCAACTCCCAGATGCTCAAAATGGTCATTCCGCAAGAGGATGACATGTACGAGGCCGTCGACCTGATTGCCCGCGCCGGCGCCCGCGCCACCAACGTCGTGCGCGGCTTGCTAGACTTTGCCCGCCAGAACCAATATAGTTTTGAGCATGGTGACGTTAACAGCTCCGTCATGCAGGCGCTTAATCTTGTCGCCTACCAGCTGCGTTCGGCGGACATCGAGATAAACCATCAGCTACAGGATGATTTGCCCCAGGTGCGAGCCAGCTGGGAACACCTGAAAACGGTCTGGCTCAATCTGCTCATCAACGCCCGCGACGCCGTTGTAGCCCGTCCCGGTCCGCGCAACATCGAAATTGAAACACGGCTGGCAGCCAGCGGCGACCATGTTCAGGTGCTCGTAACCGACGACGGCATCGGCCTGTCACCCGCCGAGGCGGCCCACATCTTCGAACCTTTCTACACCACCAAAGAACCGGGACAAGGCACCGGACTGGGTCTCGCCACCAGCCAGCGCATCATCCAGCAGCACGGCGGCGATATCGAAGTCGTTAGCCGACCCGGAGAAGGGGCGACGTTTGTCGTCCGCCTGCCGGTTAAACCAGTAGAGAAGGAGATCGGGGCTTAGAGATTAGAGATTGGGTTAATCTCCAATCTCCAATCTCTAGTCTCCCACCCACATGGACCTCTCCGCACACGGTGACGTAACAATTGGCGATGTCATTCGCCTATCCCTGCCCTTTGGCACCATGGTATCCAGCGGGCCCGGACAGATGGGGCGCGCGGTGAACTGGATCGTCACGTTTGCCGACTGGCACAATATGACCGACGAAGTCCAGGCGCGCGATCTCGTCATCCTGCCCCTGGCCCTACAACAACAGACGCCCTCGTCCGAACTGGTGCAATATATCACCGCGTTGGCCGACATACCGGCTGCGGCGCTAATCACCTTCCAGGATCTCACGTCCGAGGTCAAGCGCGCTGCCTTACATCTGGATTTCCCCGTCCTCTTGTTGCCCGAAAACACGTCGCTGCGCTACGTACAGCGCATCATCACCTCGCTGCTGCTCGACCGCCAGACGCAAACAACAGAGCGCGGCATGGAGTTATACCGCGAGCTGTCTGAGATGTCCCTCGACGGCCGCGGTCTAAATGCCATGGCCGACATGATGAGCACCGTCACCGGCAAAATCGTCGTTGTTCAGGATAAACGCCTTGACATCCGCGCCATGTCAGTCCCCGCCGACAACGAAATCGATCTGGTTCAGGTGCGCGACGCAGTACGCCAGCGCGACAACCTTCCCGCAATCCTCCGCAACCGCAAAGCGGCGGCAAGGGCTCGCCAGAGCTATTGGCAACAGCTCCTGCCCATCGAAGAAAACGTGGGCCGCCTGCTGTCCCCCATCGTCTCCGGCGACCGCGCGCGCGGATACGTCTCCGTCGTGGGCCCGGCAGGCGACCTGGACCTGCTCGACAGCCTGACCGCCGAACACGGCGCCGCCGCCTGCGCCCTGGAGATGGCCAAAGCCAAGGCCGTTAGCGAAGCCGAAAAGAAACTGCGCGGCGACTTCCTCGAGGGCCTGCTCGCCGGCACCTTGCCCCAGAAAGAAATCGAACGTCTGGAAGGGCGCCTGGACCACGACACCACGCAAATTCACGCCGTGATGACCGTCGCCTGGGACGACCCCGAGCCGCCTTCTTTGCGTCGCCTGGAAACAGCCATTAACTGGCTCCTTTCCAGCCACAACCGTCCCGCGCTTCTCCACGTATACGCCGGCGACCACGTTGTCGTTTTTCAGGCCCTGCGCGATGATGAAGACATGAGCACGGCCCACGAGTTGGACCGCCGCCTGCGCGAACACATACAGGCCGAATTCGATGAAGTGCGCCTCGTTAGCGGCGTCAGCGGACCGGCGAAGACCCTCTCCGACTGGCCTTCCGTGCACCAGGAAGCGCTTCAGGCCATGCAACTGGGCCAACGGCTAAAGTTCAACCACATGGTGGAATTCAACAGCCTCGGTATCTACCAGCTGCTCGGCCATATTGAACACCTGGCGCCCGTGCAGACCTTTGCACAACAAATCATCGGCCCGCTTGCCGACTACGACCGCCGCCATCGTGGCAGCCTGGTACAGACTATCGACGCTTACTTCAATCACCACGCCAACGTCAGCCAGACGGCCGAATCCCTCTTCATCCACCGCAACACGCTCCTCTATCGTCTGGAACGCATCCAGGAACTGACCGGGCAGGACATCAACCAGGCCGACATGCGCCTGGCCCTGCACCTGGCCCTCAAACTCTGGCAACTGCGCCCCGAAACATGAGAAGCAGACCGCGGACCGCCGACCACAGACCGCAAGAAATCGGATTTCTCCACGCTAACCATCAATCCCCAATCTCTTTTCATCCGCCGTCTGCCGTCAGTGGTCTGCGGTCATCTTGTACAAACCCTACAACCACACCCCCCTAGACATCTTGCACCTTGCACGTAGACAGACGCTGCCTTCATTTCCTATACTGATAATGTGTTTGCGCTCATGGCGCAGCTCAGTGGGAAATAGTGGGATGTTCAAAGCGGACGGCGGCCAATTGGTCCCGTCCGCTTTGAGCGTCTATTGACAGTTTGCCCCGCCTCGACTATCCTCACCCCTATTATGCCCTATAGAAGCACGGATAAGACGCGCCAGAAAAAGGACGCCAAGCGTACCGCACTGATGCAATCGGCCGTGCAGGTGTTTGCCGAAAGTGGCTATCACGCGGCAACGGTGCGTGATATTGTCGACGCGGCGGGCGTGGCAATTGGCACCTTCTACTTCTATTTTCCTGATAAAGAGACACTGTTCCTCTACCTCTACGAAGAAACGGCCGATTTTCTGCTCCAGACCTTAGACCAGGCTGTGCGTGGACGTGCCACCTTGCCGCAGCAGATTGCCGCCGGCATCCGCGCCTATCTCAACATCGCCATCTATGAGCCCGCCGTCGTCCAACTGTTGCTCGTCGGCGGCGTCGGCGCGCTGCCAACCCTCTCCGGCCGCCGCGCCGAATTCCGCGAGCGACTCATTAACCTCTGGCAGCGCCCGTTGGACCAGGCCCTCGATCGCACCATGATCGGCCAGCAAAACACCCGCCGCTCTGCCGAAGCCGTTGCCGGCGCCATTGACGAGGTCATCCTCAACGTCCTCGAACAACCGGATCCCGAACGCGAAGCCGAAGGCGTCGTCCGCGACCTCAGCGCCTTCGTTCTCCGCGCCGTCGCCTTCCACGGCCCCCAGGATGCCGCATGAGCCATCCGCCGTCCGCCGTCCTAGGAACCTTCGGTTCCCGTCCGCGATCCTAGCCATGCCTCGCCCCCTCAAA
>CAYSMQ010000154.1:0-659 GCA_964432035.1 uncultured Ardenticatenaceae bacterium | reverse complement strand
TTCCGGAAACCTGTCAAGTCTCTCCGTCCGCCGTCCGCCGTCCGCCGTCCGCGGTCTTAACTCCATGCCCCGCCCCCTCAAAGAACACGCCATCCAATACACCGCATCCATCGCCCGTCGCGCTGCCGCCGACGTCACCGATTTCCTGCACACGTTTTGGGCGCAAACGGTTGCCGTGCACAACGTCGAAGACGATCCCGCCTACCAGGAACACGACGTAGACCTGCTTTGGACCCTGTTGGACAAAGACGGCACGTTACGCGTCATTCCCGTAGAAATCAAAGGCGATAGCTACCACCGTACCGGGAACTTCTTTTTCGAAACCGTCAGCAACGAGGGCCGGGGCACCGAAGGCTGTTTTCTCTATACGCGCGCCGACTGGCTTTTCTACTACTTCATCGAAAGCGGCGCCCTCTACTGCTTGCCCATGCACGCCGTCCGCCCCTGGTTCCAGGAAAACCTACATCGCTTCCAGGAACGTCGCACCAGCACCCCCGTCGACAACGGCCGCCGCCACTATATCACCGTCGGCCGCCTCGTCCCCATCCAAACCGTCCTCGACGAAGTGCCGGGCGTGTTGTTTTATCAGAAGGATGAGGAGAATGGAGACTGGAGAACTGGGGAACTGGAGATTGAAAACTAACCCAATCCCCAATCTC
>CAYSMQ010000153.1:355-10370 GCA_964432035.1 uncultured Ardenticatenaceae bacterium | reverse complement strand
TGTCGTGGACGAAAACGCCGACCTGGATCTTGCTGTTCGCGCCGTGCTTTTTGGCGCTGTGGGCACCGCCGGACAACGCTGTACCTCCACACGTCGCCTCATTGTGCACGAAGACGTCGTGGACGAGCTTAGCCAACGCCTCGTCAAGGCCTACCAACAGGTCAAAATCGGCGATCCCCTGGACGAAGAGACCCTTATGGGTCCGCTGGTCACTGGCGACGCCGTGGATGCCATGTTCCGAGCGCTGGAGCGGGCGCGGGAAGACGGCGGCGAAATCCTGACCGGAGCGAAAACGCGCCAGGACCTGGGCCCCAACTTTGTGGAACCCACCATCGTGCGCATGCCACGCCAGACAGACATCGTTAAAGAAGAAACGTTCGCCCCTATCCTCTACATCATGGACTATGAGACGCTGGACGAGGCCATTGCCATGCACAACGACGTTTCACAGGGGCTCTCCAGCGCCATCTTCACCGACAGCCTGCGCACGGCCGAGACATTCCTATCTTCCGGCGGCTCCGACTGCGGCATCGCCAACGTCAACATCGGCACCAGCGGCGCCGAAATCGGCGGCGCTTTCGGCGGCGAAAAGGACACGGGCGGCGGTCGCGAGTCCGGCTCCGACGCCTGGAAAGCTTACATGCGCCGCCAGACCAACACCATTAACTGGTCCCAGGAAATGCCGCTGGCGCAAGGCATCGAGTTCGGAGAATAAATCGTGAGCGCTTCATCCGCCGACCACCCCAGACTCCCGTCGGGACCACGAGGACACCTTCTATGGGGCACCGTCCGTGAATTCCGCCGCGATATTCTGGGCACCTTGCGCTCCTGGAGCGAAACGTACGGCGACGCCATCCGTTTCCGCTTCTTTCTGCACTACCACGGCTACATCTTCTCGCATCCAGAGCACAACAAGCGCATCTTCCAGGACAACAACCGCAACTATACTAAGCTCCCCAACCCGCAAAATAGCCTACTGGTCTCGCTGGTGGGCTATGGCCTACTGACCAACGACGGCGACTCCTGGTTGCGACAACGGCGCCTGGCCCAGCCCGCCTTTCACCGGAGACGCATTGCCGAGTTTAGCAAGCTGATGACGCGGGCCACGGCGCAAATGCTTGAAAAATGGCGCGGCATCGCCAAAGAGGGCGATAATCTCGACGTGAGTGAGGAGATGATGCGCCTTACGTTGGAAATCGTGGGCAAATCGCTATTTTCCGTGGACCTGACCCGCGAAGCGGACACGGTCGGTGACGCTTTTACGGCGGTGAATCGCCAGTTTCGCCAGTTCAGCTCACACCCCTTTGGCGTGTGGCTCATGAACGCCAGCTGGCTTCCGCGCACGCGGCGCTTCATGGGCAACGTGGCCATCCTCGATCGGGTTGTCAACGACGTCATCGCCGAGCGCCGTCACCTGCGCCAGAATGGAAGCGGTGAGACAAATGACCTTCTGGACCTCCTCATGGACGCGCGCGATGAGGAAACGGGCGAGGGTATGAACGATCGCCAGTTGCGAGATGAAGTGATGACCCTCATGCTGGCGGGCCATGAAACGACGTCCAACGCCCTGACGTGGACCCTCTACTTGTTGTCAGAACATCCGGACGTCCGCGAGCAGCTGGAGGCGGAAGTGGACCGCGTGCTGGCGGGGCGCATGCCCACGTTTGGCGATATTCCAAAGCTTTCTTACACGACGATGGTGCTTGAAGAGTCGATGCGCCTTTATCCGCCGGCATACGCCGTGGCTCGGACAGCTGTCGACGAAGATGTTGTCGGCGGTTATCTCGTGGAAAAGGGCGCCGTCATCACCCTTAGCCCCTACCTGACGCATCGCCACCCTGAGTTCTGGGATGATCCTGATCGTTTCGATCCACAGCGCTTCAGCGACGAGCGCAAGGCACAACGCCCGCGCTACGCCTATATTCCCTTCGGCGGCGGGCCGCGCAAGTGCATCGGTAGCAATTTTGCCATGACCGAAGCCACGCTAATTCTGGCAATGATCGCCCAGCGCTTCCGGCTAGATCACGTGCCCGAGCACCCGGTGGAACTCGAACCACTAATCACCCTGCGCCCGCGACACGGGATGCTCATGCAGCTGCAGGAGCGCTAGGCAGAGACATCGGCGCATTGTGAGAAATCGGATGTTTCGAGACATCCGATTTCTGTCCCAAGGAATCTCTGTAAGCGTACTTAGGCTTCATACTGAGCGTCACCGGCATACAGGTCGGCAATTCTAAGCGCCTGGAAACGCAGGTAATCGCGTAATTCGGGCGGCGCGATTACTTCTACGGCGGGGCCGAAACCTAGTAGCTGATGTGCAGCGTCTTCCAAAGAGGAAAACGAGAGGTTTATCTGGCTGCGCGTCGGATTGCCGGTGAGCGGCGCCTCAGCCAGCCGGCGATAGACGTCTTCACCCATGTACTCCACCAACTTTGTCGCTGCTCCAGGTGCGACCCGCACTGTCACGTCGAAGCGGTTCTTGCTCGCTTCAAACGAATCGCGCCACGTCTCCCAAAAGGCGTGTAAATCGAAGTCTTCTGGCCATTCAAACGTACCTTCGGCGAGCGCGGCCTCCTCGATGCGCGAAACACGATAGACTCGCACCTGGCCAAACGAGGCGCCCACGACATACCAGACGCCGGCTTTTGCCACCATCCCATAGGGGTCAATCACCAGTTTGATCAAGCTTCCGCCGCGCGTGTGAAATTTCATGCGTAGACGCCGGTCATTCCACACAGCTTCTTGCACCACGTCTAAACAGGGTGCGGAATCTGACGCCTGGAACCATGCCGCCGGATCCAGATAGAGTCGCTTTTGTACCCTTTGCGCCTCACGCTGTAACGGTGAAGGTAGTGATGCCAGCACCTTCAAACGCGCTGATTCCGACGACTCGTCAATGCCGAGATCCCCAAGGAGACCGCTGACGGTCAGCGCGAACAAGGCCCGTACTTCATCCTGATGGAGACCGTTGAGCGTCGTCCGATAGCTCTCAAGCAAAGACAATCCCCCACTCGGGCCTCGCTCGGCGTAAATTGGCACGCCGGCGGCACTCAAGGCATCCATATCACGATAGATCGTGCGTTCCGAGACTTCCAATCTATCTGCTAACTCTGCCGCCGTCAGCCGTCCATGTATCTGCAACAACAGGAGCATAGAGAGTAAACGATCCGCGCGCATCCATCCTCCGATGATAAATATGACAGAAGTTGTCAGTTATTTAGGCTATCATGAAAGTGTCGTTTAGAAAACGATCTCTATCCACGCTGAATGGCTGAGCAAACTGGAGGAACGAAAGAATGGGAAAGTCCAATAGCAAGGAACAGACTATCGTGATTCAGGCAAGTAGACCACACATGCCCGAGGGATACCTGTCCGGAGAAGGCCAACTGCTCCCCTGGCAATTTGCACAAGAGCGACTGAAAGCTGCGCGCAACTACTGGGTCGCCACCGTGCGACCAGACGGGCGACCACACGCTGTGCCCGTCTGGGGCGTGTGGCTAGACAACAGATTCTACTTTGATGGCAGTCCCGAGACGCGGCGCGGTCGCAACCTGGCGCAGAACCCGGCGGCAACCATCCACCTGGAAAGCGGCGACGAAGTGGTTATCGTGGAGGGTACGGCACGACAGTACCTCTCACCCCCACGCTCGCTCACCACCCGCCTCGCGGAAACCTACACGTCCAAATATGAAGGCTATACGGCAACCCCCGACCAATGGGACCAGGGTGGCCTGTATGAGCTAAGCCCGCGCCTTGCCCTAGGCTGGGATAAATTCCCCGACCATTGCACGCGCTGGCGCTTCGAACAAAGCTAGCCGCTAGCTGACAACGCCGTTTTCGCGCAAGGTGGTTGCCACGCGCTCGGGCGTCAACGGGAATTCGTCGAACCACACACCCGTGGCGTCATAGAGCGCGGCGACCACCGCCGGTGCGTAGGGGATAAAGGGCATCTCGGCCATTCCTCGCGCCCCCCACGGGCCCAGCGGATCCGGCTCTTCCAGAATGACCGACTTGACTTCAGCCGGAATGTCCAGAATGCCCGGAATCAGATAGGTACTCAGTCGCGGATTCAGGATGTGGCCCCCTTCGCTGCGCAAATTCTCGGTGAGTGCATAGCCGTGCGCCTGCACGACTGCTCCCTCGATCTGGCCCTCGACCAGCGTCGGATTAATGGCCTTGCCCACGTCGTTGGCGCACACAACACGCTCGACGACAATATGCCCGGTCTCCACGTCGACCACTAATTCGGCCACTTCGGCAACATACCCGTATGTGAAATTGGGCATACTCTTGCCCGTTTCCGGATCCAGCGCCGTCGTCGGCGGCGGTTGGAAGCGGAAATGGCCCACGGCGGGGCGATCTTCGTTAATCCACGCCGCCCTGGCTTTTTCCGCCGCGCCGCGGATGGCATTGCCCGCCATCCACGTCATCCGCGAGGCCGACGCCGAGCCCGAATTGCGGCTTGTCGCCGTGTCCGATGCCTCAACACGTACTTTGTCAACAGGTAGCCCAAGCGCCTCCGCAGCCATCTGTTTGAAGGCCGTGTGCGAGCCCTGCCCCACGTCAGCGCCGGCATGGAACAAGACGGCTTCATCCACTTCGGCCCGTCCGCGCAGTTCGACGATCGCCTCGCAGCTTTCCGGCGCACCGAACGAGAAACCAATATTCTTGAAGGCGCAGGCAAAGCCACGTCCGCGGCGGAATTGAGAGGACGTCGCGGGAAGCGCCCGGAAGCTCGTGGGAAGCGGACGCCGCGTGCTATCGGGCGCCACGGCCTTATCTGCAGAGGGCCAGTTACTGTCCCAATCTGCCTCGCGCGCGCAGCTTTCCAACACCTGCGGCAGACTCACCCCTTTGGGCATCTCCGTCTGCATCGTCAGATAGCTGCCGTCACGCAAACAATTCTTCAAACGCAACTCGACCGGATCCATTTCCAGCAGCACGGCCAACTTGTTCATCTGACACTCCGCGGCAAAAGCTCCCTGTGGTCCACCAAAGCCACGGAAGGCGCCGCCGGGCACGTTGTTTGTGTACACGGCATAACTATCAACGCGCGCATGGGGAATCTCATAAGGGCCGCTGACCATCAGGTGCGCGTTGCCCAATACTTTGTTGCTGGTGTAATTATACGCGCCGGCATCTAGAATGACGTCGGCCTCCACCGCCGTGATCTTGCCCTCTCGCGTCGCGCCCCACTTCGTGCGTATGCGCACCGCGTGCCGCTTATGGTGACCAATGATGCTTTCTTCGCGCGACCACTGGATACGCACCGGCCTTTCAATGCCCCGCTCGTACAGGCGCCACGCCGCCAGGGCCAGGACGATCTGAACCGACATATCTTCGCGACCGCCAAAGGCGCCGCCGATGGCCGGATAGATGATGCGCACGCGATCGGCCGGAACCTCTAGGGCGTGCGCGATCTGCTCTTGATCTTCGTGCGTCCACTGTCCCGCCACGACCACCGTAATGCGGCCTTCCTCATCTATATATGAGAGCCCGGCTTCGGGTTGCAGGTAGGCGTGCTCCTGCATGGGCGTTTGGTATTCACCTTCTACGACCACCTCCGCCTCGCGCCATCCGACCTCCATATCCCCCTTGCGTATTCTGTAATGCGCGTAGACGTTGCTGTCGTCGAGTTCACCGTGAAGCAAGACCTCGTCGCGCATGGCGTCTTCAGGGTCCGTAATCACGGGCAACTCTTCCCATTCAATTTGGATCAGGTCGCGGGCGCGCGCCGCCGCCTCTGGCGTCTCGGCCACGATCATGGCAACCTGATCGCCTTCCCAACGGCTGATGTCGCAGCCTGGGCGTGGGCTCCCGAGGCCTACCAGCACAGGTTGGTCAAATAGCGTCAAACCGTACTCGTTATTTGGAACGTCCTTCGCCGTGAAAATGGCGATCACGCCCGGCACGGCCTCCGCTTCGCTCAGGTCCATGCTCAGCATACGCGCGTGCGGCTTATTGCTGAAGAGCACCGTCGCGTGCAAAAGCTCCTCATAGTTTATGTCGCCAGGATATTGCGTCTCTCCGGTTACTTTACCCGGCGCGTCGATTCGAAAAAGTGAACGTCCTATCGTCATAGCCGACTCCATATTGCTCAACGTCTACCTCAATCCGCCATTTCTTGCGCCGCTTTCTCAACAGCGTCAATTATTTTGTAATAACCGGTACAGCGACAAAGGTTACCGGTGAATGCCTGTCCAATCTGCTCGTGTGTGGGCTGCGGGTGTTCCTCGAGCAGCTTGGCGCCAGACATCAGAAAACCGGGAATGCAGAACCCACACTGCACAGCGCCGGTCTGTATGAACGCCCGCTGCAATGGGTGTAATCGTTCCAGGTTGCTATCGTCCTCGCCATTCTGCGGCGCGCGAGCCAGGCCTTCGATAGTGACAATGTCGGCGCCGTGCGCCCGTGTTGCCGGTACCAGGCAGGACATCACAGCCATGCCGTCCAGGAAAACCGTACAGGCGCCACACTCCCCTTCGGCGCAGCCCTCCTTTGTGCCCGTCAGATGACCGGCTTCGCGCAGCCAATCCAGCAATGTCTTGTTCAGGCTATTGGCGGCGACCAACGGCTTTCCGTTCACCGTCGTCCGTACTTCCGTTTGCGCCTCGTGGCTGGCGGCAAATTGCACGCCATGCGGGTAGCGGCCGGCCGTCCCACCCCACAACATCGCCGGATTCTGCGCCCAGGTGGCTCTTTCCTCTCCGCCGGCAAGCGCCTGTAAGCCGCGCCGCGTCATGACTTGCGCCATTTGTGCACGGTACCCGGCGCTGCCGCGGATATCGTCAATTGGGCTCGCCGCTTCTGATGCCAGCTCCGCCGCGCGCGCCATGACCTCGTCTGTCAATTCCTTACCAACCAGATACGCTTCGGCGGCTGGCGCGGAAACAATCGTCGGCGCCACGCTGCCCAGCGCAATAGCCGCAGACGTCACCCGCTTACCCTCAAAGTTGAGAACCAGCGCCGTGTGCACGACCGAGATAGCCTGCGCTCGCCGCAGGCCCAACTTGACGAAAACGCCACGCGCGCCATCGGCCATCGCCGGAAAGTGAATGTCCACTAACATCTCGTCAGGGCGCATGACCGTGCGCCGCACGCCCTCATAGAATTCCCGCAGCCTCACAGTACGCCGGCCCTCCACAGAGGCCAGCGTCACTGACGCGTCAAGCGCCCAAAGCGGGGAAATGGTGTCGTTGGCCGGGCTTGCCGTTACCAGGTTCCCGGCAATCGTGGCCCGGTTACGTAACTGCGGCGACCCAACCTCCCAACTGGCCTGCGCCAACGGCAAGGCATATTCCACAATTAGCGGAGACGCCACAACCTGGTTGTGAGTGACTAGCGGTCCAATGTGAATACTGCCCTCTGCGTCACGCCGTATTTCGTCCAGGTCCGGCACCCGGGTGACGTCGACGAGTACATCAATTCCCGAGCGTACATTGCGTTCAAGTTCTAAAATGAGGTCTGTGCCGCCGGCGATGATTCGCGCGCGTTCACCATATTGCCCTAGTAATTCTAGAACTTCTTGTAGGCTCCCGGGCGTCTCATAGCGGCTTATACGTTGGCTCTGTTTCTGACTTTCGTGCATCGACGATTCCTCACGAGTTTTTGTTAAATCTTGCACAAGTTAGTATCTGATATTATATTTAGTAGCGCAAGAATTTGTGCGGTCATAGGGTTGTATGACAGATTCTTGCATCCGTGCCTCATTTTCGCGTTGTTTAGGTACAAATTGGGGGATAAGAGCATCTTGCATAGAAATATCACGTATTTGAGCAGCCAGGTACTGACGAAGTTCACGTTACTTTTTGACAAATGACATTGGACCGCTTAGCCATTTCTGGGTATTCTCGTGGCACTCGTGTTCGTTGTTTGCTATCAAAAACGTCGCTAGGAGGCAAACCTATCCATGCGCGTTGAACTTCGTGATATACATAAAGCGTTTGGCCCGGTAAAGGCCAATGACGGCATCAGTATGTCTCTCGAAGGCGGGCAGATTTATGGGTTGCTGGGCGAAAATGGCGCAGGCAAGAGCACACTCATGAAGATCCTGTCCGGTTATCAGCCTGCTGACCAGGGCACGATTCTTCTCGATGGGGAGCCGCAGGCCTTCAACTCTCCTGCCCATGCGCTCGAGGCCGGCGTCGGCATGTTGTATCAGGATCCCCACGATTTCCCTCCTTTTCGCGTCATCGACAATTACCTTTTAGGACGTGAAGGCAGCGTATCGTTAAACTTCCGAACCGCGCGGCAAGAACTCGCCGATCTGGTAAGCCGCTATGGCTTTGAGGTCGACGTCGATGCCTATATCGACTCTCTTTCACTCGGTGAGCGCCAGCAACTAGAACTGGTCCGGCTCCTGGCCGGAGGCGCGCGTGTACTGATTCTCGACGAACCGACCACGGGCATCAGCGCCGAGCAGAAGGAAATCCTCTTCGAATCCATGCGCCGCCTTGCCAACGAAGAAGGTCGCACGCTTATCCTCGTCTCCCATAAGCTAGAAGAAGTTCAAGAACTCTGTAACCACGCTTTTGTATTACGGCAGGGCCAGCTTGTGGGCGATACCGAGGTTCCCTGTAGCAATGAAATACTTGTAGAAATGATGTTTGGACGCGTCCCTAAGCGCCTACCTCGGCCGGCGCGCCCGACGGGAGAACCGCTGCTTGAGGTGCGCAACGTGTCCATTCACACGCACCGGATTTCTGTTGAAGACATCGATCTCTCGGTTGAGGGCGGAGAAGTCTTCGGGTTAGCCGGACTCGAGGGCAGCGGTCAGCGCGTCTTGCTGCAGGCCTGCGCCGGTTTGGTACCACCAGACGAGGGTCAGATATTACTTGACGGCCAAGATATTAGCAGGTGGTCCTACCATCGCCGCAAACAGAACGGCGTCGCCTATCTGGCGGCAGGTCGTCTGGAAGAAGGATTGGTCGCCGGTTTAACCCTTACCGAACACGTGCTGCTTTCACAGCCGCAAGATGGGTTAGTCATCAACTGGCGTGAAGCGCGCGCCGAGACGAGCAAGCGAATTGCCGCCTACCAGGTAATTGGCCGACCCGACTCCACCGCCGACGAATTGTCGGGCGGTAACCAGCAGCGCCTTCTATTTTCGCTGCTGCGCGATCCACTTAAGCTTCTACTGCTCGAGCATCCCACGCGCGGGCTCGACTTGCGCTCTGCCGACTGGATGTGGCAGCGACTGTACGAGCGGCGCGAGGACGGCACTGCCATCTTGTTCATGAGCGCCGATCTGGATGAAGTTATCGATCGCAGTGACCGCATCGCCGTCTTTTTCGGCGGCCGCATGTCCCGTATCGTCAACGCCGGGGAGACGAGTGTCGAAGAGCTGGGTCATCTTATCGGAGGAGAAGAATGACGCCGACTGAGTCTGAGAGCGGCCCACCGCCGGCGTCGCGCTGGCTAGGCAGAGTTTGGCCTGCCGTTCCCGTCATTGCCGCTCTATTATTCACCACAATTCTACTGGTCGTTTTCGGCGCCAGTCCTATCGAAGCGTACCAGGCCATGTTGCAAGGCGCCTTTGGCGGACAGGATCGCGTGCTGAGCGTGCTGGCCTTTTGGATTCCCCTGCTGCTGGCCTCGGCAGGTCTCCTGGTGACGTTCCGAGCGGGCCTGTGGAACATCGGCATTGAAGGCCAGATAATCCTGGGCGCCATCGCTGCCAGCTGGATCGCGTTAACCGTGACGCTTCCGGCTCCACTACAGATTGGACTTGAAATTATCGTGGCCATGGCTGCCGGCGCTTTATGGGCGGCCTTATCCGCGGTACTAAAAACGCGCGGCAAAGTACACGAGATTTTCAGCGGTCTGGCACTCAACAACCTGGCCATTATCCTCACTAACTATCTGATTTCTGGCCCCTGGCAGCCACCTGAGGGCGGCACCTTCCGGGGCACAGCTCCCTTCCCTGACTTTGCCCTGCTGCCAAGATTGGCAGAATCGCGCTTTAGCCCATTCTCGCTTCTATTAACCGTGCTGGCAGTGACGCTGGTATTTTTTG
>CAYSMQ010000153.1:0-345 GCA_964432035.1 uncultured Ardenticatenaceae bacterium | reverse complement strand
AAGCACTGGGCAGGAATGCATACTCGGCGTTCTTGCTTGGTGTGTCCAGTGAACGGGAAACGATTCTGGGCATGATGTTCTGTGGCGCGCTGGCAGGATTGGGTGGCGCCGTCCGCGTGCTCAGCTGGTTCGACAGTCTGCGCCAGAGCATTTCCGGTGGCATCGGCTTCCTTGCCCTACTTGTCGTTATGCTCGCCGCCTATCGTGTGCTATGGGTGCCGCTTATTGCCCTCTTCTTTTCCGTCGTGCTCAACGGCAGCATCACACTACAGTTGCGCACCCAGTTGCACTCGTCCCTGGGAGGCATTCTCACCGGCGTCATGGTTCTCTTCGTGCTCCTCTTTG
>CAYSMQ010000152.1:394-10407 GCA_964432035.1 uncultured Ardenticatenaceae bacterium | reverse complement strand
ATTCCTGGAATCCGGCCCGGACGTCGCACTGAAAGCTACATCATGTCCGTGGTGCGTCGCATCACGCTCGTGGGCGCTGTCTTCCTAGGTATTATCGCTGTATTGCCAGGCATCATGGAACTTTTCGGCAATCTCTTGCAGATACCCGATCTGGAACAGAGTGCGTTAGTGGTTAGTGGCGCGGGCCTGATCATCGTCGTCGGTGTCGTTATCGACACGATGCGACAGTTGGAAGCGCAACTTCTCATGCGCCATTACGAAGGCTTTATCGGTTAGGATCACGTTTGATGGCAACCTACGTCGTACTCATGGGTGGACCTGGCGCCGGGAAGGGCACGCAGGCCAAGAAGCTTCAAAAGGAGATGAGTCTCCCGCAAATCTCGACTGGCGACTTGTTTCGTGAGAACCTTAAGAACGAAACGGAGTTAGGAAAGCTGGCGCGGACCTACATGGATGCCGGCGAACTGGTGCCCGACCAGGTGACCGTGGCCATGGTGCGCGAGCGTCTCAAACGCCCTGATACGGAGAAAGGAGCCATCTTTGACGGATTTCCGCGTACCATCGCGCAGGCCAACGCGCTGGAAGAGCTGCTCGCCGAGAGCGGAGAGAGTGTCGCCGTGGTTCCGTACATTCACGTCGATCGCGATCTGCTTCTAAAGCGTCTGGCCGGTCGCTGGACCTGTCCTGTCTGCGGTCGAGTCTACCATGAGCTCTTCAATCCACCACAAGAGCCTGGCATCTGTGATGTCGACGGCGCCGAACTCTACCAGCGTGAAGACGACACGGAAGAGACGCAACGGCGCCGCATCGAAGTTTACTTCGAACAGACGGCGCCGCTCCTTGATTACTATCGCGAGAAAGGTCTGCTCGTGCAGATTGACGGAGAACAGTCAATTGAGGATGTTTTCCACGATCTGAAAGAGTCGATTGAAGCAAGACAATGATAGTTCTTAAGTCCGAGGATGAAATCCGGCGCATGCGCGAAGCAGGACGTATCACGGCTCAGGTGTTGGAAGCTATCTCCGCAGCCGCAAAGCCGGGTGTGACAACCGCCGAATTAAACGTCATCGCCGAGCATATTCTGGAGAAGCATGGCGCAGAGCCCGTCTTCAAGGGCTATACATTCGGCAACGGTATGCCGCCCTTTCCGGCGACGATTACCGCCTGTATCAACGACGAGCTTGTACATGGCATTCCGGGCGCGCGACAGCTACAAGAAGGCGACCTGCTGTCGGTTGATTGTGGAAGCCTTTATAAAGGTTACATTGGCGATGCGGCCATCAGTATCGGCGTCGGTCAGGTCAGTCCCCGGGTAGCTAAGCTGCTGGAAGTGACTGAACAAGCGCTGGAGGTTGGTATTTCTGAATCGCTCGCTAGCAACCGCGTTGGCGATATTTCGGCCGCTATTCAGTCCTATGTCGAGGAACAGGGCTTTAACGTCGTGCGTGGCTACGGTGGACATGGCGTCGGGCGTACGATGCACGAAGATCCACACATTCCCAATTATGGGCCAGCGAATCGCGGGGCTCGTTTGCGTCCGGGTATGACCTTTGCCATCGAGCCCATGGTGCTCGAAGGTAAAAAAGACGTAATAACGTTAGGCGATCACTGGACAGTTGTGGCAAAAGATGGGAAACTAACGGCTCACTGCGAACATACAATTGCCGTGACTGAAAACGGTCCGGAAATTTTGACTTTGTTATAGATGCAGACGAGCGCGTGTGGAATGCAGGTTGCTTCCATTCGACTCGTCTGTTTGGTGTGCGAGGTGCAATCATGAAAGTTTCAGCATCAGTGAAACGGCGTTGTCCAAAGTGTAAAATTGTGAAGCGCAAGGGCGTTGTGCGCGTCATTTGCGAGAATCCAAATCATAAGCAGCGTCAGGGTTAGTCTCGAGAGGTAATTTTATGGCACGTATAGCAGGTGTTGATATACCGCGAAATAAACAGGTTGAAGTAAGTCTTACCTATATCTACGGTATCGGCCGCAGCCGTAGCCGCGAGATATTGGAAAAGACTGGCGTCGATCCCATGACACGGGTGCGAGACCTGGAAGATTCTGAGGTCGCGCGTCTTCGCGAGATCATCGACGGTGATTACATCGTTGAAGGTGATCTTCGCCGTGAGGTCGCCATGAACATCAAGCGCCTTACCGAAATTGGATCATATCGTGGCCACCGTCATCGTCGCGGATTACCGGTTCGTGGACAGCGTACCCGTACGAATGCCCGTACGAGAAAGGGGCCTAAGAAGACGGTCGCCGGACGTGGACGTCGCCGCGGCGCCAAGAAGTAACGTGATTTGTCCGCCGCCCTGGGCGGTGTGAGACCTGAAAAATAGATAGGAGAAGCTATGGGACGGAGACGTCAACAGCGTAGGAAGATTACTAGAATGGTGCCTGAAGGAATGGCATTCATTCACGCGACCTTCAACAACACGATTGTTACGATTACCGATCAGCAGGGCAATACGCTCTGTTGGGCCAGCGCCGGCACGGCCGGCTTCAAGGGCTCGCGCAAGAGCACGCCTTATGCCGCACGTATGGCCGCGCAAAACGCTGCGCGCACGGCACAAGATCATGGCATGCAGGAAATCGACGTTGTCGTCAAGGGGCCTGGACCCGGCCGAGAAGCGGCGATCCGTTCGCTGCAGGCATCGGGCATTAAGGTGCGCTCTATTGCCGACGCTACACCTGTTCCGCACAATGGCTGCCGTCCGCCGAAAAAGCGTAGAGTATAACTCTTAGAACGAGTAAAGCGATCCGTCACCATGCTTTGGTCGTGGAGCGCTAAAGATAGATTTAACATTTTCGTTTATTGACTAACTAGAGAGAGGGAAGAAGGGTTGCCAAGCCTGTAAACCTCTTGCCGAATTCTGAAAACCTGGAGGTTAAGTTGGCACGATACACAGGACCAGTATGCCGGCTTTGTCGCCGTGAAGGCGAGAAGCTGTTTCTAAAGGGGTCGCGTTGCATGTCCCCTAAATGCGCGATTGAGCGCCGCTCTTATCCGCCCGGTCACCATGGGCGCGAGAAGCAGTTCCGGCGCGGACGCGCATCCGATTACCTGCTACAGCTGCGCGAGAAACAAAAAGCGCGCCGAATCTACGGGATTCTGGAACGTCAGTTCAGCAACTATTTCAAGAAGGCAACGCAGCAGCCCGGTCTCACCGGTCACAATCTGCTGAAGATGCTCGAATCTCGCCTCGATAACATTGTCTATCGACTCGGTTGGGCCGATTCAAGGGCGCAAGCGCGCCAGCTCGTAAGTCACGGTCACATTATGTTGAACGGTCGCAAGACGGATGTTCCGTCAGCCCGCGTGAAGGTGGGCGACACAGTGTCCGTGCGGCGCGAGAGCTTAGCACGCACCTATTGGAAAGACCGCCGCCAGATTCTGGATGAGCGCCAGGTGCCGCGTTGGCTGTCGATGAATGGCAAGGATTTCTCGGCAAAAGTTTTGAATATGCCAGAGCGTGAAGACATCGACGTAACGCTGAACGAGCAGCTCATCGTTGAGTACTACTCCCGCTAATCTTGGCAGTCCTGAGTTTTCACGTTCATGGGAGGTTGTTACGTTGGCTATCAGTAATTTAGTTCTACCGAAGATTGAAAGTACTGCGATGACGCAGGATTATGGACGCTTTATTGTGGGCCCCCTGGAACGAGGGTACGGCACCACAATTGGCAACTCCTTGCGCCGCGTGTTGTTGGCCTCATTGCCTGGCGCGGCAGTCACGTCAATTCGCGTGACCGACGTGCCGCACGAGTTTTCACCGATTCCGCACGTGCGCGAGGATATGATGCAGCTCATCCTACATGTGAAGCAGCTGCGTTTTAAACTACACGATGCCGACTCTGCCCGCATCCGTCTAGAAGTTCACGGAGCCGGCGTTGTCACAGGCGCGGATCTGATTCTTCCGCCCGAGGTTGAGTTGGTCAATCCGGACCTTTACCTATTCACTGTTGATGACGATGACGCGTTTTTGGAAGTTGAGATGACCGTGGAGAGCGGTCGTGGCTATTCTCCTGCCGAAGAACGTGGGCGCCTACCGATTGGCGAGCTGCCCGTTGACGCCATCTACAGCCCCATTCGCCGCGTTGGCTACGAAGTGGAGAAAACGCGCGTGGGTCAGGTCGCCGATTACGATCGCGTCATCATGGAAATCTGGACGGACGGCACGATCCGTCCTGAAGATTCGCTGGCGCAGGCGGCTCAGATCATGGTGCAGTATCTGCGCCCGCTGGGCGGCATCACCGAAGAGACCTTCATGGAGGTTGAGGAAGAAGAAGAGGAAGAAGCAATCCCCAACGAGGTCTATGATACACCGATCGAACAGCTCGATCTTAGCGTCCGCGTGTTCAACTCCTTAAAGCGTACGGGTATCACCCGCGTGGGAGAAATGTTGGACATGTTGGAACGTGGTGAAGAAACGATGCTCGCCATTCGTAACTTTGGCGAAAAGTCGTTAGAAGAGCTGAAAACACAATTACAGGTAAAGGGCTTCCTCGACGACGAAGAAGAGGGAGAGGAAGACGAGAAAGCGAGGAAGAACGATGCGACATAGAGTCCGTGGTCGCAGACTGGGTCGCGATTCGGCGCACCGCAAAGCGCTCCGGCGCAATATGATTGCCGATCTTATCGCCCACGAGCGAGTCATTACAACAGAAGCAAAAGCACGTATGCTGCGGCCCGCTGCCGAACGAGTGATTACGGTGGCAAAGCGAGGATTGGCCAAAGACGACGATGCCGCCGTCGTTCACGCGCGGCGAATTGCTGGCACCAAGATGGCCCGCAATCGCGTCGTCGAGGATGAGTTAGGCGAGCGCACCGAGGTCAACACCATCCAGAAGCTGTTTGACGAGATTGCGCCACGCTACATGGATCGGCCTGGTGGCTATACGCGCATCATAAAGATGCCGCGCCGCCCGGGTGATGCAGCAAAGATGGCTATGATCATGTTGGTTGAGGAGGACTAGGACTGGGTGAAGCATCTGGTGCTCGTCGTTACCGGGCCACGGTGGCCTACGACGGCACGAGCTATTGTGGATTCCAACGACAGGTTCCGACGCAACCGACGATTCAAGGCGAGATTGAACGCGCGTTAGAAAAGGTGGCGGCGGAGACAATCGCCATCACCGGCGCTGGAAGGACTGACAGCGGCGTGCATGCCCGGGGCCAGATCATCAGCTTCGAACTGGCCTGGCGTCACGATGAACAGACGTTGTTGCGGGCCATAAATGCCTACCTTCCTTATGACATTGCGCTTGTCTCGCTGTCCAGGGCAGCGCCTGACTTCCATCCGCGTTTTGATGCGCGGCGGCGCGCCTATCAGTACTACATTTACAATCGACCGGTCCGTAATCCGCTTCATAGATTATATAGCTGGCACGTAAAGCGCCCGCTAGATCTAGAAGCGATGAACGCGGCGGCCGCGCATTTGCCCGGGTCGCATGACTTTGCTACGTTTGGACAGCCGACGCAGGGTGAAAGCACGGTGCGGCGGATTTTTCGGGCAAAATGGCGCGAGCATAGCAAATTCGTTGTCTTTGATATCGAAGGCAATGCCTTTCTCTACCGTATGGTGCGCAGTCTGGTAGGGTCGTTATGCGCCGTCGGTCGGCGCGACTGGACCGTGGACGAATTTGTCGCTGCTTTTCGCGCGGTTGATCGCTCACTTGCAGCAACGACAGCGCCGGCGCATGGGCTGGTGTTGGTTTCAGTTAGTTACGATTAAGAAGAGATCTCAGTTGGAGATAGCAGTATGAAGACATATTGGACGAAAGAAGAGGACGTTGAGCGGCAGTGGTTTGTCGTTGACGCCGATGGACAGACCTTGGGACGGTTGGCGTCACAGATCGCGGCTGTATTGCGAGGCAAACACAAGCCAATTTATAATCCCTCGGTTGATACAGGCGACTTTGTGATCGTCGTCAACGCCGAAAAGATACATACCACAGGCCGGCGTCTCGATCAGAAGAAGTACTACAGCCACTCCGGTTACGTGGGTGGCCTTCAGGAGCGCACGCTCCGCGAACAGTTAGAAAGGTATCCCGAGCGCGTCATTTACGATGCCATCAAGGGAATGTTGCCTAAAAACGTGCTGGGCCGCAAGATGCTGCGCAAGCTAAAAGTATACGCTGGGCCGGAGCATCCACACCAGGCACAGCAACCTGAACCGTTAGAATTTTAGGAGTCTGATTAATGGAACTGCCTGAGAAATTGGAAGGCGTACGTTATTATGAAGGAATCGGCCGTCGCAAACGCTCGTCGGCTCGCGTCCGCATTTATCCCGAAGTGAAGGAAGATCCTCCTTTCGTCGTCAATGAAAAGGATGTGAAGGACTACTTCCCTCGCTTTGGCGACTTCGAGGTGCTGGTAGGGCCCCTGGAGGATGCTGACATGGCCGGTAATGTGGCCGTTACAGTACTCATCGAGGGTGGTGGTATCACCGGTCAGCGCGATTCGGTGCGCCTGGGCCTGGCTCGCGCCCTTGTGGAGTACGATGAAAACCTGCGCGGCGTGTTGCGCGATAACGGGCACCTGACCCGTGATCCACGCGTCAAAGAGCGCAAAAAGCCGGGTCTCAAGCGAGCAAGAAAGGCGCCAACCTACACCAAGCGCTAATTGCAATCTAGCAACCTGCACCTATCCAACAGAGATCATGTGAGCGGCGCATTTCCTGTTTCTTGCGGCGTGGCCACTTTTGTTGCCACGTGCTGAAGGAACGGGCAGTGTGCCGTTCCTGTTTTTCATAGGGCCGTTGTGCCCGCCACCGTTCAAGGTTCGACTATGGATGAGCAGCAGCCGGGCGCCATCACCGTTGTGGGCCTGGGACCAGGAGGCGCCGAGCTGATCACGCGCCAGGCGTGGGACGTGTTGACCAGCGCCGGTAAACTCTTTCTGCGCACCACGCAACACCCGGCCGTCGCCGAGCTTCCCGACGACCTGCAATACGCTTCCTTTGATCACATCTACGAAGGCGCTGAAGAGTTCACTGCCGTATACGCGCAGATCGCCTCGCAACTCCTGCAGGCGGCGCGGAAGGGCCAATCTGTTGTCTATGCTGTCCCAGGGGATCCGGCCGTTGCCGAGGCCAGCGTCAGCGCTATTAGAGACGGCGCCAATGCTCATGCCATTACCGTGAGAGTCCTGCCAGGCGTAAGCTTCGTCGAGCCCACGCTCGCGGCGCTCGAAGTGGATGCCCTCGACGGACTGCAGCTGTTTGATGCTATTTCCCTCGCTGGATATAATCACCCCCCGGTGAATCCTGATTTTCCTGTATTGCTGGGGCAGGTTTACAGTCGCCTGCTGGCGAACGACTTGAAGTTGAGTCTTATGGCCGTCTATCCTGACGACCATCAGGTAACGCTGATTCATGCGGCGGGGACCTCGCAACAACGACTCGACACGTTGCCCCTCTACGAAATAGATCGAAGCCGGCATATCGACGTTCTGACCAGTCTCTTTATTCCACCACTTGCCGTTCAATCCTCATTACAGGCCCTTGCCGAGGTCACAGCCGTACTGCGAAGCCCAAAGGGATGCCCCTGGGACAGAGAACAAACCCCGCAAAGTCTACGCCCCGACTTCCTTGAAGAGGTAGCCGAAATGGTTGATGCGTTGGACGCCGACGATCCGTACGCGTTGGAAGAAGAGATTGGTGACGTTCTGTTCCATCTAGTCATGCAGGCCCAGATGGCCCGTGAAGAAGAACTGTTTCGTTTAGGTGACGTCATTGCTGGAATCATTATGAAACTGCGGCGGCGTCATCCCCACGTGTGGGGCGAAGTTGAGGTTCGAGACAGCAACGAAGTCATCGCCAATTGGGAGAAGATTAAGGCTGACGAAAAGGGAAGTACCGCGCCGGCGTCATTGCTGGATGGCGTTCCACTCACGTTGCCCGCCCTCATGCGCTCGCAGAAAATTCAGGAGCGTGTCCGCCGCGTGGGGTTCGACTGGCCCGACTCAAATGGCGTCAAAGCAAAGCTGCGCGAAGAGCTTGAAGAATTGGAAAGTGCACGTGAACCGTCGCAGCAAGCGGCCGAACTTGGCGACGTCCTATTCGCCGCCGTCAATCTGGCGCGGTGGTTAGGCGTCGATGCAGATTCCGCGCTGCGTGAAGCCAACATGCGCTTCACTCGTCGCTTTCAGAAACTGGAGACCCTGGCCCAAGAACGAGGGATTGACCTGGCGCAAGCCGACCTGGATATGCTAGAGCAGCTATGGCAAGAGGCCAAGCAGCTGCTGCAGCAAGAGAGAGAGGGTTGATGACCTTGCTAAATATCGTGATCTTGGTGTTGGCGCTGCTCGCAGCTCTGGCCGCGATCGTTTCGCTTGTCAGCGCCGTCCTCAAGCGTAGCGCTATCTCCAACCAACCATACGGCGTCGGGCGGCAAGAATCACGACAGACCATGCTCGTTAGCCTAATCCGCGCCGCCGTCCTCGGCATTTTTGCGCTGATCCTGTTCGGCGTCTATGGTCTTAGCGCGCGACCGGATGAAGTCTTATCTAACGAACTTGAAGCAACGCTTGAGCCCACGGCAACCACCGCGGCTCAGGAAGAAGCGCCCACGCCGACCGCCACCACGACGCCCGTCGAAGTGGTCCCCGAGGAGAGCACAGAGCTTCCGCCTGCCATCACCAGCGCCGCGCCGACCAACACGCCGGCCCCCACATCTACCGCCACAATAACGCCGACCCCGGTGCCGTCGGCCATTGTCAACAGCGAGGTCGGCCTCTATTTGCGACCGGAACCCGGTAGTAGTGTAGAGTTAGAGCTTCTGGCCAACGGGGCGGTGCTTGAGCTGATTGAAGGGAGGGAGACGATTGACGGCGTGGAGTGGCAACAGGTACGTTCGTCCTCTGGTAATGAAGGCTGGGTAGCGGTAGAATTTATCACGTACCAGCAATAGTCGCTTCTCTCGGCAACAGCGCTCCGTATGCCTTCTCGCCGCAGCCGTGCGGTTATGGTCACATCGAAGCGCGCTGACCGACGATGACGCCCACACAATCAATCGCATAGCAGCCTCAACGCGGAGATCGCACCATGGCAGACCACAGCGGCCGGCAGTTAGGCCCCTATCACATTGACAAACCCCTGGGCGAAGGCGGAAAGGCCGTAGTCTACAAAGCGAACCAACCGTCCATGGAACGCTACGTTGCGGTCAAAGTTTTACCCCAGGAATTGGCATCTGAAGCCGAGTTTGTGGGGCGCTTCCGTCAGGAAGCTCGTTTGTTGGCGGGCATGCAACACCCCCACATTCTTCCCATATTCGATTTCGGCGAACGAGAGGGCTTCACATACATTGTGATGCCCTACGTTAAGAGCGGCACACTGGCTGACAGAATGCGTGGAGAGCCGCTGGATATTGAGCAGTCGACGCGCATCGTTACCCAGATCGGAGAGGCGCTTGATTATGCTCACGAGCGCGGGCTTATTCATCGTGATATTAAACCCAGCAATATCCTGCTCGACGAACGCGGCAACGCCCTCTTGACCGATTTTGGCATCGCCAAGCTTCATGAAGCAACCGCCGGTTTTACGAATACCGGTGGCGTCATTGGCACGCCATCTTACATGTCGCCGGAACAAGGGCAGGGCGACACAGTCGATAACCGTACTGACATCTATTCTCTTGGCGTCGTGTTTTTTGAGATGGTCACCGGTCGGGTTCCCTTCGAAGCAGACACGCCCATTGCTGTAGTCCTCAAGCACATCACCGATCCCCTACCGTCTCCGCGGGAGTTGAACCCCTCTGTTCCCCTTCTGATTGAGCGCGTGATCGCCCGTGCCACCGCGAAGGATCCTGAACGGCGCTTTCGCTCGGCGCAACAGATGGTTCACGCCTTACAAAGCGGCGACGCGCAGACCGTGGTCCTCGACGAGCCGCTTCAATCGCCGGCCCAGGCGGCCCCGCTTTCGACGACCGGCGGGTTGGACAAGCTACGCCAGAGAGTCGCCCAGGCGTCTACGAAGTGGCTCGCCCTGGGTGCTCTCGTCCTGTTGGTCCTT